>CAXUKK010000081.1:0-9244 GCA_964251455.1 uncultured Enterovirga sp. | reverse complement strand
GGGTCATCCTGGCGGATTCGAACGTGCTCATGCCGCGGGACTACGTTCAGCGGCTCAGGGCCTCGTGGCGGCCCGATACAGGTCTCGTGTGCTCGACGCCGGCCGGCTCGCACCCGGATGGTTTCTGGGCAGAAGTCGAGTGCGCATTCCTCAACACCCTGCAGGCGCGCTGGCAATACGCCGGAGAGGCGCTCGGCTTCGGCTTCGCCCAAGGCAAGAGCATGCTCTGGCGCAAGGACATCCTGGACAGCCGTGGCGGCATTCGGGCGCTGGCCGCAGAGATCGCAGAGGATGCGGCGGCGACCAAGCTCGTCCGCAAGGCCGGGCTGCAGGTTCACCTCGTCGACGCGCCGTTCCAGCAGCCGCTCGGGCGGCGGACGGCCTCCGAGGTATGGTACCGACAATTGCGCTGGGCTCGACTCCGCCGCGTGACGTTCCCGCTCTTTTTCGCACCCGAGATCTCGTCGGGCGCCATGCTGCCCATGATGGCGGGCGGGATCTGGGCCGCAAGCTACGGCTGGAGCGTGATCGCGACGGTTCTGGCGGTCGCGACCTGCTGGTATGGGCCGGAGTTGCTGATGGCGCGGCTGAAGCGCTGGCCGCTGTCCTGGCGCTCGCTCCCGACCTTCATCGTCCGAGACGCGCTTCTCCTGCCCATGTGGGCTTATGCCTGGGTCGCGGTGCAGATCGAGTGGCGCGGAAATGCCATGTCGGTGCGCACCAAGGGCGCGGAGCAACTCCGCGCCACAGGGACGATCGGGTAGGATCTATTCCCCGCCGCTTTCGGCTGGGCTCTCCTGCTTAACTGTGGGCTTCTTAGGCTTCGCCGCCGCCCGGGCTCGCGCGGCGGGCTTCGGCTTATCGGCCTCGCCGCCGCCCAGTGCTCCCGTGATCAGGCTCTGCGCCGCATCGGTGATGAAGCCGGCGACCGCACCAGCCGCAGCGTGGGTCGCGTCAGACATGACCGTCCTCGACCGACCCTTCCCGCCCTCCTGGGTGCCCGAGCGGTCCTTCATGAGCGCGGCGGCGGCGGCGGCAGCCGCTGCGACCAGTGCGTCGGCCAGGATCTGGCGTCCGGTGTGGCTGCCGACCAGGGTTTCGAGAACGCCCGACTTGCGCAGGGCCTTGGGCACCTTCAGCCCCGCCACGGTCTTGGGCAGCTTGGCCTTTGCGGTCTTCGCCATATCTACTCGACTCCAAATCCGATGCGCCGCATGGCGCGGCATGTGCCGTGGCCGGCACCGAGCTGCCCACGGTTAAGCTGCTCATGTGACGTAGCGGTGTCACATGAGCGTCACTTTCGACCGATCACGCCGCTTTGGCCGGGCTGGACGACCCGCCCCAAACCTCGTTTGCCACGTCCACGATCATCCTGAGCTTCGACCATTGCTCGTCCTCGGCCAGGGTGTTGCCCTCCTCGGTCGAGGCGAAGCCGCATTGGGGCGACAGGCAGAGCTGGTCGAGGTCGACCGACCTGGTCGCCTCCTCGATGCGACGCCTCACGTCCGCAGGCTTTTCGAGCTGGCCGCTTTTCGACGTGACGAGACCGAGAACGACGCTCTTGCCCTTGGGAAGGAAGCGCAGGGGTTCGAAGCCCCCGGCGCGGTCGGTGTCCCATTCCATGAAGTAGCCGTCGACCGGCATGGAATTGAACAGAAGGTCGGCAATCGGCTCGTATCCGCCTGACGCAACGAAGGTGGAGCGGAAATTGCCGCGGCAGAGATGCATCGTGATCGTCAGGTCGTCCGGCTTGTCCTTGAGCGCCTCCCGGGCCATGCCGGCATAGACATCGGCCTGCTTCTCGGGATCATCCCCCCGCTCGGCCAGCATCTGCCGCTGTTCCGGATCGCACAGATACGCGAACGAGATGTCGTCGAGCTGCAGGTAGCGGCAGCCGGCGTCGTAGAAGGCATGAACCGCCTTGTTGTAGGCCCGACCCAGGTCGGCGTAGTACTCGTTCATGTCTGGGTACAGGCCCGCGTTGATCATCTGTCGCCCACTGCGATAATGGAGCATGCTTGGGCCAGGGATCGTCATCTTGGCAACGCGGCTCGTATTCTCCTTCACGAACCGGAAATGTTCGATCATGGGATGGTCGGTGAAGCCGATCTTACCCACGACCCGCAGGCCCTTCGGCTTCAGTTGTGCTCCCTTGAACTGAACGCCCTGGTCCAGCCAGACACCCTGCACACCATCGAGTTCCTCAAGGAAGTCGTAATGCCAGAAGGCGCGGCGGAACTCGCCGTCCGTCACGGCCTGAAGGCCGACTTCTTCCTGCTTGCGGATGACCTTGCGGATTTCCTCGTCCTCGACAGCCTTCAAGGCGGCATCATCGATTTGACCAGCCTCGCGCTTCTCCCGCGCCTGCTTGAGCGGAGCGGTTCGGAGCAGGCTGCCGACCATGTCGGCGCGGAAGGGGGGGCGTTGTCTCATCAAGGGCGAAACCTCCTGTCGGGGGCGGCTTTCGGCAGCCGCTCGGCCCGGTGACACCCTCCATAGCGCCGCTCCGTTGACGGGGGAAGCAAGGGTCAGGCGGCCATGGCCCGGGGCAGGCTGAACGCCTCTGCGAGCAGAGCGTATGAGCGCTGGCGGGCCGCCTGGTCGTGAATGGCCGACGCGACCATGATCTCGTCGGCCTGGGTCGACCGGGCGAAGTCCAGGAGACGGTTGCGGACCACGTCCGGTGTTCCGACGAACATGCGTGAGCGGTTGCGAGCGATGCGCTGTCGATCCCAGTCCGAATAGGGCAGGGCAGCCGCCTCCTCGGGGCTCGGCAGCGGGCCGTACTCGCCGCTCTCCCGCCGCAACCAGGAGAGATCCTGGCTCGACGCCAGACGCTCGGCCTCGGCTTCCGTCTCGGCCGTGATCGCGGAAACCGCCAGGATCGCGTGGGGCGTTGCGCGCCCATCGGACGGGGCAAAGGCCTGCCGGTACGCCAGCATCGCGTCGTGCACGTCATGGGCGGCGAAGTGATGGGCAAACGCAAAGCCCATCCCGATCTGGGCCGAGAGCCGGGCCGAGTAGCCTGACGAACCCAGGAGGAAGATCGGCGGCAGCCTCACATCCGACGGCATGGCCTTGATGTGGCGGAACGGGTGGTTCTCCGGAAAGCCGCCGGTGTCCCACAGGATCAGCTCCTGCAGCCGCTCCAGGAATTCGTCCCCGCCGCGCGTATCCTGGTGCCGCCGAAGCGCGAGCGCCGTCACGCCGTCGGTGCCTGGTGCGCGGCCGAGCCCGAGGTCGACCCGCCCGGGGAACAGCCCCTCCAGCATACGGAAGCGCTCTGCCACCATCAGGGGTGCATGGTTCGGCAGCATGATGCCGCCCGATCCGACCCGAATGCGACGTGTCGCGGCCGCGATCTGGCCGATCATGATCTCGGGTGCCGGGCTTGCGACCGATGGGAGGTTGTGGTGCTCCGCCAGCCAGTACCGCGTGTAGCCGAGGCGGTCGCAGTGTCGCGCCATCTCGATGCTGTCGCGCAGGGCGGCGCTGGGAGGCGAGCCCGACCTCACGAAGGAGAGGTCGAGAACTGAGAGCGGTATCATCCCGCCAAGATAGGTTGAGGTTCGGGCAGATGCGAGCGAGCCCTAGGCCGATGAGTGTGCGGTCCCAAACTCAACGAAAAAAGCCCGGCAGCAGGGCGGCCGGGCCTTCGCGATGATGCTGGGCCGAGGTCAGGCCTTGGCGTCTGCCTTCGGCCGACCGCGGCGCTTCGGAGGGGCTGCGGGCTCGGCGACGGCCGCCTCTACCTTCTTGCGGCGCTGCTGCCCGAGACCGAGCGCCTTCGCGAGCTCCGAACGCTGCTTGGCATAGTTCGGGGCGACCATCGGATAATCCTTCGGCAGGCCCCATTTCTCTCGATACTCGGCGGGCGTGAGCCCACGGCCGGAGAGGTGCCGCTTCAATGACTTGTAGCGCCGCCCATCCTCAAGGCTGATCAAGTAATCCGCCGTGAGCGTCTTCTTGATCGGCATCAGGGGCGTGGGCTTCTCCGGCTCCGGCGGCTTCTTCTCGTCAAGCTTGCGCAAGGCCGTATGCACGGAGGCGATTACCTCCGGCAGCTCCGCCGTGGGGATCTTGTTGTTGGCCACGTAGGCCGAAACAATCTCGCTCGTGAGCTCTACCAGTTCTTGCTGCTGAATGTCCGTGACGGCTTCCATGTTCTAACTCTCGTCGATTCGCGTTTGCAACATACTTTGACGCCGGACTGTATAGAGCGTCTGAGACGGATATCTAGCGTCAAACCTGCGTGCGGCAGAATATTTTCGACGAGCACACAAATTCCGTTGGAGTGGGAAGGACGAGCAGCGGATCGCGCAAGTTGTTGCGGCCTGTCGGACACTCTCGCTCTCCAGCTCAACCGGTTCTCAGCTTCGAGGCGACCGCGTCAAGGATGCGCTGGGAGCGTAGCCGGCGCCGATCATCCCGATCACGCGCGCTCCAGACACGGGTCTCCTGCGCTTCTACCAAAGTCGCACCCGGTTCGACCCTATGTGACGCAGGTGGAAGCTGGTCCGGGCGAAGCAACACTGGTCCAACCACCTTTGCGTCGCGCGCCTCCGAGGTCAGTTGCGGCTGGCGGGGCGGATAAGGCGGGGGGAGGGCGGCTCGGCATAGAGTTCCTCGACGAGGGTGGCGCGGTTGCGAAGCATGGCCCGCTGATTGATGGAGCCCTTGTCGGTCACCTCGTTGAGGTCGATCGAGGGCGGCTTCTCCAGGAGGATCGCTCCCGTGATCCGGGTCGAAGAGCCGGTCGCCCGCGCAGACACTCGGGTGAGCACGCGCGCAAAGGCCTCGCGAACGCGCGTGTCAGCGAGCAGCGAGGCCGTGTCGAGCGCCGGATCGAGATCCGGGCAGAGCGCACGGCATTCCTGGGTCTCCGGGATGATGAGCGCCCTGACGTCGTCCCGGTTCTCGCCCGCGACCGCAAGGTCACGCGCAAGCGGCGCGGCGTCGTTGAGGAACTGCGCCCTGAGCGGCCCCACGCTGACCCATACGCCGGTTGTCAGCTTGAAATCCTCGTTGAGCCGGCCGTCGAAATAGAGCCCGATCTCTGGCTTGTCCGGGTCGACGAAACGCAGTGCGTCGCCCAGACGATAGTAACCTTCCTCGTCGCGCGCCGCCGCCGTCAGCTCCGGATTGCGCCAGTAGCCCGGCGTGACGTTCGGGCCCTTCACGCGGGCCTCGAGCTTGTCCTCCACGGGCGCCAGCTTGAGCTCGACCCCGCGCGTCGGAAGCCCGACCCGGCCCGACCGGCATTGGTCGGGGCGGCATACGAGTGCGAACGGCGCGGTCTCTGTCGAACCGAGCCCGGTCAGCATCGGGATGCGCTCGCCTGAATGCGCGACCGCGATCTCATCCAGTGCGTCCCAGACCGGCTGCGGCAACCCTGCCGCCGCGAAGAAGGTGAGGTTCAGGCGTCGGTAGTAGCTTTCGCGAAGCACCGCGTCCTTGCGCAGGTAGGGGACGAGCGACTCATACCCCTTGGGCACGGTGAAATAGGCGGTCGGCGGTATCTCGCGCAGGTTGCGAACAGTCTCCCCGATGAGCGCCGGCGTTGGCCTGCCGTCGTCGATGAAGAGCGAGCCACCGTTCGACAGCACGATATCGAAGTTGTGGCTGCCCCCGAACACGTGGTGCCAGGGCAGCCAGTCGACCAGGATCGGCGGCTCGTCCGTGAGGAACGGGAAGCTTGCCTGGAGCTGCGCAGCGTTGGCGCAGAGCATCCGATGTGTGGTGATCACCGCCTTGGGAAGCCCCGTCGAGCCGGAGGTGAACAGGAATTTCGCGACCGTGTCCGGCGCCACGCCCGCATGCGCCTCGCGCGCAACGTCGCCGCTTCTTCCCTGGCTGAACACGTCCAGCGGGATCGGCTTTCGGTCAGGCAGCGTCCCGGTCCCGATCAGCACGGGAACGTCGCGGTCCAACGTGGCCGCGATCGCGCTCCCGAACACGTCCCCATCGGCGGCATAGACGAGCCCCGGCGTGAGAAGGCCGAGTATGTCGCGCAGGCGCTCATAACTGCCGCCGAGCATGGAATAGGCCGGCGAGACCGGCGCGTAGGGGACGCCGACATGCATTGCGGCAAGCGCAAGCGCCGCATGGTCGAGGTCGTTGCCGGACAGGATGACGAGCGGGCGATCGGCCGACAGACCATGTCCGAGGAGCGCACCGCCCAGAATCTCGGCCCGCTCCAGCGCCTCCGCGTAGGTGAGATGCTGCCAGGCTCCTCCGCGATCCCGCTTTGCCACGAAAGTCCGGTCCGGAGCCGCCTCGGCGAAACGGATCAGCCAGTCCGTGACCCGCTGGGCATAGGGGCCGAGCGGCTCGCGGCACCGGATGTATGTGGACCCGTCCGGCCGGTTCTCGAAGACGTGCGCGTCCGACTCCAGCCGCACGGGACGGAACGGACAGGCCGAGAGCGGGTGTGCTGGTGCGACTTCGGCCGACATCCGGCCTGCCGCCTTCAACCCTTCACGAGCGGGCAGTTGCCCTCCGACATCGGCCGGAACGCCTTCTCTGGCGGAACGGTCGCGACAAGCTTGAAATAGTCCCACTTGCCCTTGGACTCGGACGGAGCCTTAGCGCTGAAGAGATACATCGGGTGCAGCTTGCGGCCGTCCGGCCGGATCGAGCCCTTCCCGAAAATCGGATCGTCTGTCGGTGTCGCTTTCATGGTGTCCACCACGGCCTTTCCGTCGGCCACGCCTTTCAGCGCCTCGGCCGCCTTCAGGTAGTGGGTCACGGCCGAGTAGACGCCGGCCTGCATGTCGTTCGGCGCGTTGCCGCGCGGATGCTTGTCCATGAACCGCCTGGAGAAGGCTCGCGTGCCCTCGTTCATGTCCCAGTAGAACGGCATCATCAGATAGACGCCCTGCATGGAGGCGAGGCCGAGCGCCGGGACGTGGTTCACGTTCAGGATCAGTCCGGCGAGCTGCTGCTTCGGCGTCATGCCGAACTCGCCCGCCTGCTTGATGGTGTTCGTCGTATCGTCGCCCGCATTGGCGATGCCGATGATGTCGGCGCCGGAGCTCTGCGCCTGAAGGAGGAACGACGAGAAATCGGCCGTGCCGAGCGGGTGGCGCGCTTGGCCCACGACCTGACCGCCGGATGCTTTCACCTCGTCGGCCGCCGCCGATTCGAGATCCTTCCCGAAGGCGTAATCGGCCGTGATGAAGAACCACTTCCTGGCCCCCTGCTCGACGAGCGACTTGGGGAGCCCGTGTCCGTAGGCCCAGGTGTCGTAGGTCCAGTGCACCGTGTTCGGCGAGCAGGCCTTCCCCGTCAGATCGGCCGTGCCGGCGCCCGAGCCGATGAAGACCTTGTTCTTCTCGCGCGCGAGGTTCGCCACCCCGAGCGCGATCGCCGAATTCGGGACGTCCACGATCAGGTCCACGCCCTCCTGGTCGAACCAGCGCCGCCCGAGCCCGACGCCGATATCCGTCTTGTTCTGGTGGTCGGCGGAGACGATCTCGACGGCCGTCTTCGAGGTTTTCGCGAAATCCTCGACGGCGAGCTGCGCGGCGATCACGGAGCCGACGCCCTGGTAGTCGGCGTAAACGGTGGATTGATCGTTGAGGACCCCGATCCTGATCGGTTTGTCCTGCGCGGACGCAGATGCCGCCGCGAGTGCTCCAGCGACAGCCGCAGCGAGAGCGAGCCTTCCCATCAGCGATCCTTCCAAGCCCGGTTCATGTCCCATGCAGTCTGGGGCCGTCACGGCCCCGTCGCGCATCGCTGAACCTTGGTGGCCGATTGGTGCAGGTTTGTCGGGGACACGCAAGCCGGTTGCCTTGGCAACATTGCTCGGGCGATACCGTGAACGCCGGACCTCAACGAAGCCGGCCGGGAGGGCTGATGGCGGAGCGCGCGATCAGACGGGTTGCGGTGATCGGCACGGGGGTGATCGGCGCGAGCTGGGCCGCGTATTTCCTGGCGCGTGGCCTCGAAGTCGTCGCGGCCGACCCAGCTCCGGACGCCGAGAGCCGCTTGCGCGCGTACGTCGCCGGAGCCTGGCCCGCCTTGACCGAGCTGGGTCTGGACCCGACAGCCTCGCCCGAGCGCCTCCGTTTCACCGACGACCTCGAAACCGCGCTCGCCGCCGCCGATTTCGTCCAGGAGAACGGGCCGGAGCGGGAGGATGCCAAGCGCGAGCTGTTCCGCCGGATGGGCGCGGCGACGGCGCCGGATGTGATCCTCGCCTCGAGCTCCTCCGGCTTCGGGCCGAGCGTGTTCCAGGATGCGGCGACGCATCCCGAGCGAGTGCTCGTCGGTCACCCGTTCAACCCGCCGCACCTAATCCCGCTGGTCGAGGTGGTGGGCGGTGCCCGGACCTCGGAGGCCGCGATCGATGCCGCGGTGTCGTTCTACGCCGCGATCGGCAAGCGCCCGATCCGCATCCGCAAGGAACTCGTCGGCCACGTCGTGAACCGCATCCAGGCAGCGCTCTGGCGCGAAGCATTCCACCTCGTCGCGACGGGCGCCGTCACGGTCGCCGAGGTCGATGCTGCCATCGCGCACGGGCCGGGCCTGCGTTGGGCCCTGATGGGGCCGTGCCTCCTCAATCATCTGTCCGGAGGATCCGGCGGGCTTGCCTACACGCTCGAGCATCTCGGGCCGTTGATGGAGCGCATGTGGGCCGATCTCGGCGACCCGCGCCTCACGCCCGAGCTGAAGGCGACGCTCGTCGCGGGTATCGAGGCCGAGCTTGCGCCCGTCGATCGCGACGCCATGCTGGCGGAGCGCGACCGGCTGCTCGTGGACTTGGTTTTGGCGAAGGCGGGCGCTCGACACCTGCCGTGACGCCAAAGCTCGGCACGACGAGCGTCGGGGCATCGAAGCGGAAGAGGAAACGACAATGTCCAAGGTGATCGTAACGGTCGCGCCGACCGGCGGCATGGCGTCCAAGGCGCAGAACCCGAACCTGCCGACGCAGCCGGCCGAGATCGCGGATTCGGTCCACAAATCCTGGAAGGCTGGCGCCGCGATCGCGGCCCTGCATGCGCGGCGGCCGGACGACGAGGCGACCTGCAACGACGCGATCTATCGCGACATCAATGCCCGCATCCGCCAGACGAGCGACATCATCATCAACAACTCGACCGGCGGCGGCTCGTCGGGCGACATGCTGATGTCGCGCCCCGACGGCCTCTACGAGTCGAACTTCGAGGAGCGCCTGAAGGGTTGCGACGCCGGTGCCGAGATGGCGACCTTCGATGGCATGACCTTCGCGGACGTGCAT
>CAXUKK010000080.1:5615-9288 GCA_964251455.1 uncultured Enterovirga sp. | reverse complement strand
AGCCCTTCGTGATCACGACGAAGTTCACGATGATCAGGATCGCGAACACGATGACGCCGATCACGAACGAGCCGCCCATGACGAAGTTGCCGAAGGCCTCGATCACGTGACCGGCAGCCGCCCCACCTTCGTGCCCGTGCGCCAGGATGAGGCGCGTCGAGGCGAGGTTGAGGGCAAGCCGCAGCATCGTCGCGATGAGGAGCACGGTCGGGAAGATCGAGAACTCGAGCGGGTTCTCGATGAACAGGGCCGTCATCAAGATCAGCACCGACAGGATGATCGAGAACGCGAGCAGCAGATCGAGGATGATCGCCGGCAGCGGGAAGACGAGCACCACCAGGATGCCCATCACGCCGACGGCGAGCAGCATGTCGGGCCGCTTCGTCAGCGCCGCGAGGTCGCCGAAGCTCGGAACCGGCAGCGTGCTGAAACGCGAAGGCGCCGCCGGGCCGCGTCCCGGGCCCTCGATGGCCGCCACCGCGTTGCTCATGCCTCGCCCGTCCGTCCTGCCCGCACCCGGCAAGTCTTGCCGGGTTCATGGTTAGCAGGCGGTAAAGCCGAACCTGTGCTTTTGCGGAATCGACCGGCTGGGAGCGCGAGAAGGGAACCGCTTGGCGGCTCGGCGGTCATGTTCCTGACCAGGCATGTCCACCCTCGAGCTGAAAGACACCCCCGCAGCGGCCGCCTCGACTGGCGCTGCAGGACGCGTACTGCCGTCCCTGCGGAGCCTTGTGCGCGGGAGCGAGTTTTGGCTCGTCGCGGCCGCGATCGTCATTGGCGCTGCTACGGCCGTGTTCGTCTCGGGCGTGAGCTGGGCAGCCCACCTCATGCACCAGCTGCTGTTCGGCATCGCGAAGGTCGAGCGGTTGTCGAGCGCCGTTCTCCTGCCGCCCTGGTCCCTCGCGTGGCCGGCGATCGGCGGGCTTGTCCTGGGCCTGACGTCCATCTGGGTGGTGAAGTGGCGCAGTCGTCCTGCCATCGACCCGATCGAGGCGAACGCGCTCCATGGCGGGCGCATGTCGATCATGGATTCGGCCATCGTGTCGGGCCAGACACTGATCTCGAACGGCTTCGGCGCCTCCGTCGGTCTCGAGGCGGCCTACACGCAGGGCGGGGCGGTGCTCGGCTCGCGCCTCGGGCTGGGTCTTCGGCTCCGGCGGGCCGAGGTGAGGGTGTTTGTCGGTTGCGGCGCGGCGGCCGCGATCTCCGCCGCCTTCGGCGCGCCCATCACGGGTGCGTTCTACGCCTTCGAGCTCATCATCGGCACGTATTCGGTCGCGACGGTCGCGCCCGTGATGGCGGCCTCGCTCGCCGCCTATCTGGTCGGCGCCGCCATCGGGGTCGCGTCGACCCCGCTCGAGGTCGCGGCACGGCCGCCCAAGGATGCCGGCGCCTACCTCATCTTCATGGGGCTGGGGTTCGCTTCGGGTCTCGCCGGCATCGCGGTCATGCGCGGGGTGACGACGGTCGAGCAGCTCTTTCAGAAGACGCGCGTGTCGCCGACGGTCCGGCCGTTCCTCGGCGGTGCGATCCTGGGATTGTTCGGACTGATCACGCCCCAGGTGCTGTCCTCCGGCCACGGCGCGCTGCACGGCGTGCTCGAAAGCGACGCGACCCTTTTTGCCTTCATATCCCTGTTCTGCCTGAAGATGCTCGCCTCCGCCGTCTCACTTGGCTCCGGCTTCCGGGGCGGCCTGTTCTTCGCCTCGCTGCTGCTCGGCGCGCTCCTCGGGCGCATTTTCGCGAGCGGCATCATGCTCGTCGCGCCGCATTTTGCGATCGACCCCGTGACGACGGCCGTGGTCGGTATGAGTTCGCTCGCGGTCGCGGTCGTCGGCGGGCCGCTCACGATGACGTTCCTCGCATTTGAGACGTCGGGGGAACTTCTAATCACGGGGATCGTGCTCGCGGCCGCGACCGTTTCCAGCATCCCGGTGCGCGAGTTCCTCGGCTACTCGTTCTCGACCTGGCGCCTGCATCTCCGCGGCGAGACGATACGCTCGGCGCATGATGTAGGCTGGATCCGCTCGCTCACGGCCGGGCGCATGATGCGGCAGGACGTGAAGACGGTGAGGCAGGACATGCCGATCGCCGAATTCCGCAACGCCTTCCCGATCGGCTCGAAGCAACGCGTCGTCGCGCTCGATGCCGAGGAGCGCTATGCGGGCCTCGTGGACGTGTCGGACGCCTATGCGCCCGAGGAGGAGGCGGCGACGAAGGGGAGCCGCGTCTCCGATCTCCTGCGGCATCGCCGCGAGGTGCTGACCCCCAACATGAACGTGAAGGACGCAATTGCGGCCTTCGACCGGACGGAAAGCGAGGCGCTCGTCGTCGTGGACGACCCGACAAGCCGCAAGGTGCTAGGCCTGCTGACCGAGCAGCACGCGCTCCGTCGCTACGCGGAAGAGCTCGACAAGGTTCGCCAGGGTCTGAGCGGGACGATCTGAGCGGGCCTGTGCGGTCCCTGGGCGGTGGCCGGGGGCGTCGCGGGCGACTACATGGGCCGCATGGACGACACTTCGCTCACCTGGACGCGGGACGAGATCGCGGGCGTGCCGCTCCGGCGCCACACGGCACGCGCTGATCAGGTCGATGTCGGCTACGTCGAATATGACGGCGGCAATCGCATGTGGGTCTGGTCGAGCCCGTTGACCGAGGATGCCTGGGGCTGGGGTGCGGACGAAGCCGGGGCCAAGCAGGCGCTGGAGGCGTGGCTCCGTAGCTGGCTGCAGAACTTCCGCGCGTTCTTCGCCGCCGGGTAAGCAGGTGCTCCCGGTCATGTGATCGGAGAGCAGGAACGCCGCGCCGCTCGCGGGATTGGCCGGAAAGCCGTCACTCACGGCCGGCAAGGGCTTCCGTATGACCGACGACCTGACTTTGTCCCGCCGCGGATTGATCCGCGCGACCGGCCTCGGCATCGCCGGGACGGCGCTGGCCTCCCCCGCCCTCGCTGCCGCGGGTGCGCTGCCGCCAACGCCCTTGGACACGGGCCGGGTCGAAGACGGCAAGGTGGTTTTCCCGAACTGGCGCGGCGAGGCCGACGCGCCGAGCCCGCCGCCTCCCGCGCCGCTACCGCCGGAGCAGCGGATCGGCTACGCGATCGTGGGCCTCGGCCGCCTGTCGCTGGAGGAGATCCTGCCAGCCTTCGCGGAATCGACCCGCGCCAAGCCGGTCGCGCTCGTCTCGGGGACGCCAGACAAGGCGAAGGCCGTCGCGGCTCAATACGGGATCGCGCCGGACGCCGTCTACGATTACGCGAATTTCGACCGGATCGCCGAGAACCCGGCGATCCAGGCCGTCTACATCGTGCTGCCGAACTCCATGCACCACGAGTTCACGCTCAGGGCCGCGAAGGCCGGCAAGCACGTCCTTTGCGAGAAGCCGATGGCGGTGTCGGCGAAGGAGGCGCGCGAGATGACGGCGGCGTGCCGGGCCGCGAACGTCAAACTCATGATCGCCTACCGCATCCAGTACGAGCCGACCAACCGCGAGGTCATCCGGCTGATCCGCTCGGGCGAACTCGGGCCGGTGAAGTTCCTCGACGCCATCAACACGCAGCAGCAGGGTAGCCCCGATCAGTGGCGCATGAAGAAGGCGATGGCCGGGGGAGGGTCCCTACCCGATATCGGCCTCTACTGCCTGAATACCTCGCGCGCCTATCTCGGCGAGGAGC
>CAXUKK010000080.1:0-5605 GCA_964251455.1 uncultured Enterovirga sp. | reverse complement strand
GATCGAGGTCTTCGCCCGGATCTGGAGCACGCCCGACGATCCGCGCTTTCGCGAGGTGGAGGAGAACGTCGCCTTCATGCTGCGCTTCCCGTCCGGCGTCATCGCGAACTGCTTCACGGGCTACGACGCGCATGACGGCAAGCCGATGCGCGTGCACTTCCAGAAGGCCTGGGTCGATATCGAGAACGCCTTCTCCTACGAGGGGCAGTCGATGCGGATCGGCCGCCGGGCGGGAAAGACGCCGGCGATCGACGAGGTGAAGATCCCGCGCAAGAACCAGTTCGCGCTGGAGCTCGACCATTTCGCGCGATGCGTGGCGGAGAATCGCGAGCCGCACACCCCGGGCGAGGAGGGCGTGCAGGATCACGTCGTCATGGAAGCCATCTACGAATCCGCCAGGACCGGCCAGCCGGTCCCGCTCCCGGACGTCAAAGGGCGCGACACGACCCGCGGGCCTGCCCCGGGCTAGCGCGCGACGTTCACGTGATCATCGGCACCGGGGTTGGCGGCAGGGCTCGTCCGCGCGGCGGCGTCGGGGCGGGATCGAGCGCTGAGGCAGGGGTGGCCGCAGGCCGACCTTAGGGTCAGGGGTTCGGAGCAGGTCCGTCGGGCGCATTGTGTGCGGGCCCTGCCGGCGCGACGAACCGCGGATCGGCGTCGAACAGCCAGGCGCTCGCCCGCGCGAGTTGGATGAAGGTGAGGCCCTGGGCCGAAATCCTGAAGCCGTTGCCTGCACGCTCCAGGTTTCCGGAGAGCAACTGCTCCTGCAGGCGCCGTTCGATCTGCCGGTTCTCGATCACGTAGCCGTCGACGAACATGCGGCGGAGTTCGTCGGCATCGTGAACGCGTCCGCCATCGCTCGCCATCCGTCCGAGGATGAACACGCTGATCGAGCGATCCACCGTGACCGGGACGACGACCAGAAAGGCGATGTTCAGGCTTAGCGACACGATCGCAGCCGCGACGGCATCGCGCGGCCGGAGTTCCGGATGCCGGAGACGACGGATGGCGGCGGCGAGAAGCAGGCCTGTCGCGATGGCCGCGAGGACGGCGAGGACGAGCCCGCGATAGAACAGAACCGACATCCCGGCGAGAATTCCCGCCTTAAACGACAGGGCGAAGAGCACGAAGCCGAGAGCGACCGCGCCGGAGAACAACCCGGACATGAGACCGGCGGTGATCAGGAGCCTGCGCATGGGTGATCGTCGCAGGCCTGCGTTTCTAGGAGGTTTGCAGGTCGGCGACCCGGATCACCCGCAGGTGCTCGGTGGCATAGAGCGGCCTTGCCGACCATAGCCACGAGCCGGCCTCCCGCCAGATCGGATCCTGCGCCGTCACCACGAGATACTCGACGCCGTTCGCCGAGGCGGCAGCTTTCACCGCGGAGGCCGGCAGCGCTCTCTGGAAGATGGGGCCAAGCTGGAGCACCCGCGCGAAAACGGCCTCGCGCGAGGCCCCGAACAACTCCGCCTCGCGGTCCGCGACGCCGACCTTGTGCCTGCTGTAAAGGCCGAAATCAAACACCCTATTCGGCATCGGGTTGTGCTGCAGGACCGCATCGCGCGGCAGATGCTCGTTCAGCCAGCCATAGGCGGTCCGCAACTCGCTCGTGACTTGCGGGG
This sequence comes from uncultured Enterovirga sp., assembly GCA_964251455.1. Lineage (GTDB taxonomy): Bacteria > Pseudomonadota > Alphaproteobacteria > Rhizobiales > Beijerinckiaceae > Enterovirga. The sequence continues at coordinate 3,983 of CAXUKK010000080.1, read as the reverse complement.
CCACGCTGGCGAAAGCGTGGCCCCGGATCAGGCGCAGCGCCGCCACGTCGTAGACGATCCCGACATAACCGATGATGAGCAGCCAGCCGGCGAGGGTCGGTCGCCGGAGCCGCGGTGTCCTCCCCGCTGGTGCGCCAGCCTCGGCCACGGTGGCGAGCCTGAGGCTGCCGGTCGCGATCGCGTCGGCGGTCCAGAGCAGGGCGGCGAATTGCGGGAACAGGATCACGCGCCAGCCCAGGTCATTGGCGAGGATGGTGGAGCGGGTGAACGTGGCCAGCAGGAGTGCCGCGAGGGCTGCCACGGTCAGCATCCGGGCGGTCTCGTTCCCGTGCACGTCCGCGCGGCGGGTCTTGGCCCAGAAGGAGAGTGTTCCGACGAGAAAGATCCCGAACTCGATCGTGTAGTTCAGCGGGAGCAGGACGAGCCGCCCAATCATGTTGATGGCTCCGGGCGGAACCGCGACGCTCCAGACGTGAAAGGAGCGGATCGTCAGCGCGACCGGGAAAATCCCGTAGGAGCGGTTCAAGAGCAGATCTGCGATCGCCGGGCCGGCGGCCGCCAGAGATGCGACGCCTACCAGCGCGGCCGCCGCCACCGCACGCCAGCGCCGCTCGATCGCGAGAAGGACGACCCATGCGACGGCCGCGAAGGCCGCGCCCAACGTGACCCAGACCGAGAGGCCGAACGACGACGCAAGCCCGACCGCCGCCAGGGCGAGCCGAGCAGGGACGGCCTTCGCGGCCCTCTCCCGAAGACGGGCCGCCTCCTCCGCGAGGAGCATCAGGCTCGTCCAAGAGGCGATCAGCGCCGCAACGTGATGCGGCACCCACACCATGGAACCGACCCAGCTCGTGACCTGGTCGTTCCAGGCCTCGATCGACTCGCTCCAGGTGCCGGAACTCAGTCCGGACGACAGCACCGGAAGCGCGTCGAGCCCGGTCGTGAACAGAAGGGCGACGAGCACGAGCCTTGTCCGTCCCCGCGGCGCTCCGCCCTCCAGGCCCGCGCGCCGCATGGTGAGACTTGCGAGACAGAACAGCCCGATGCCGGTCCAGACCATGAGCCCGATGACGGCTGTTCTGGCCTCCAGGGCCCCGAACCCAAGTCGCATCGCGAGCGCCGGGAGCGTGTAGAAGAAGTAGTAATAGCCGCTTGCGCCTTCGCGGGCGAAGAACGGGTCCGAGGGAGGCGCGCCGCCCTCGAAGATCGCCCGCACGGTGGCGGCATGCTTCACCATGTCGACGACGGTGGTGCTTTGAAAGAGCTTGCCGTCCCAACCGACATCGAGGGTCAGAAGCAGCACGAGGGCCGTCCAGAACGCCAGGATCGGCGGCGCTGCCCTCCCGAGGCGCGGCACGCCGCTCCGCAGGAGCACGGCCAGGCCGATTGCGGCCAGCACCACGTTGACCAGGAGTGCGGCGGACAGCCCGGCGAAGCGCACGGCCATGCTGTCGAGCAGCGGCAGCACGGTGAAGGCCAGGACCAACCCCTCCGTCAAGCGCTCGCCAGGAGAGATCGGCAGGGACCCGTCAGGCCTCGCCAGCGCTCCGATGGCCAGGCCGGGCAGCAGCAGGAGCGGAATGTACAGCGCGAGGGAGAGGAGCGACTGTGCGAGGTCGGCGGCGGTGAAGTACATCCGAAGCCTGTCGGGGAAGCCGGCCGGAGGGTAGAGACGAAGCGTTGCCGATCCGTCTCCGGTCACGGATCCGTGAATTGCTTGCGGTTCTTGCCTGTCCGGTAACATTCCGAGTGCCGGGCTGTTTGGGCACGCCCAAAAAGACAAGAATTGGCCCCACTTATTACAGTTTCTTAGGGTTCTCTCGCGTACGGCTTGCCCGACCGTGGCGGGAGCGCGCCAAGAAGTGGCAGCATTACACGACGAAGAGGCGCGGCTTCACGCCCTCCGGCAACTCAGGTTGCTGGACACGCCGGCGAGCGAAAGCTTCGACCGGATCACCCGAATTGCAAGCAGGATGTTCGACCTGCCCATCGCCGCTATGTCACTGACCGACGAGAGCCGGCAATGGTTCAAGTCGTCGATCGGCGTCGGGCACAAAGAGATTCCGCGAGAGCGCGCGCCGTGTGCTGAAGTCGCCGAAACCCGCGAACTCCTCGTTCTTCCCGACCTCCTCACCCATCCAGATTACGCCGGGAGCGCCCTCGCGAAATCCGGCATTCGGTTTTACGCGGGGGCGCCACTCGTCACGCGGGAGGGGCATGGTCTCGGCGCGCTGTGCGTCCTCGGACTTGCGCCGCGGGCCATCACCGAACAGGAACGGAGCATGCTCTCCGACCTGGCCGCGATGGTCATGGCCCAGATCGAGCTTCAGCACGCTGTCGGCCGTATCGAGCCGGCGAGCGGGCTGCCGAATCGCCATCAGCTTTTCGCCGATCTGGAAGATGAGGCGCGCGACCAGCCGGGCGCGCCGCGCGCGCTCGTCCTGCTGGAGACCTTGGATACGTATCGGCTGCGGGACGCCCTGCGCGTTCTCGGGGCCGGGCCGATCGACACCCACGTCCAATGTGCCGCGCGAGCGCTCCGGACGGTGCTCGGTCCCGACGTGGTCCTCTACCAGGTTGGGCGAACGCAGTTCGGCTGGCTGGCCGAGGGGACGGACGGCGTGGAAGCGACCCTCGAGCAGGTGCGGACGCGCGTCACGGCGGATGTGGATGCCGGATCGACCCACCTCTTGTCGAATCCGGCCATCGGCGTCGCGCCGTTCCGGCTCGGCGAGATCGCGCCTGACGACCTGCTCCGAAGCGCCTACACGGCGGGTCAGCACGCCCGTGATCGCGACATACCTGTCAGCATCTATTCCGAGGTGTCGGACGACGATCATCGCCGCCGCTTCCGGCTGCTGCGGGACATGCGGGACGCCCTCCAGTCTGACCATCAGCTCTCTCTCGCGTTCCAGCCTCGGGTGGACCTGCCCTCCGGGACCTGCATCGGCGCCGAAGCGCTCCTGCGCTGGCAGCATCCGGTGCTCGGGTCTGTCTCGCCGGGGGAATTCATCACCATGGTCGAGCAGACGGATCTGGCCGGCCCGCTGACGGACTGGGTTCTCGCAAGCGCGATCCGGCAGGCGCTGACATGGCGGTCGGCGGGCCTCGCAATCCCGATCTCCGTCAACGTCTCTGCCACGAACCTCGAAGAGCCGACCTTCGCGTCGCGGCTTGTAGAACGGCTGTGCGAGGCCGAACTCGCGCCCGACGCGATCGAGGTTGAAGTGACCGAAAGTTCGGCGATCCGGGATGGCACCCGCGCCGGCCAGCAGCTGCGCGAGATGCGCGCCGCAGGCATCCGGGTCGCCATCGACGACTTCGGGACCGGCTACTCTACGTTGTCCTATCTGCGGACCTTGCCGGCGGACGTCGTGAAGATCGACCAGTCCTTCATCCGCGAACTCGCCGGCAGCGACAGGGCTCAGACACTCGTGCGCGCCATGATCGCGCTGGCCAGGAGCCTGGATTTCCGGGTCGTCGCGGAGGGCGTCGAGGACGAGGAAAGCTATGCGCTTCTGCAATCCTTTTCGTGCGACGAAGTGCAGGGATACCTCATCTCACGCCCGCTCGCGCCGGAGGGTTTGGTCGCCTGGCTTGCGGAACGGGGCGTGCAGCCGCTCAGTCGGGCGGCTTAAACCGGAACGAAGAACCTTACCCGGTCCCGGCGAGTGCGCGCTCCGCGGCCAGCAGCACGTCCAGTCCGCGCCACGGCTTACTTAGCGCACGCACCCCGGCTGGAAGATCATCAGCCCGCCGCGCATCCGACGTCGTCATGACGACGTGCACGTGCGGCCAGAGGGTCGCCACAGATCGCGCGAGATCGCGGCCATCATGCGGACCGGCCAGCGCCTCGTCGGCAAACACGAAGGCAACCCGCTCGCCCTCGTCCCGAAGGATGTCGAGCGCAGCCGCCGCTCCGGTGCATTCGACGAAGCGCAATTCGGTCTCTTCAAGCAAGGCTGCGGCAAGCCGCCGGGCCT
>CAXUKK010000079.1:6868-9294 GCA_964251455.1 uncultured Enterovirga sp. | reverse complement strand
GGGTTGGCATCACCGGCGCAGCCGCCGAGGGCGGTTCCAAGCAGAACCAAGGCCGAGGCGGGGATATGAAGTCGACGCATGCAGGAGGTCTCGGGATGGCCGGATCAGGCCCGGCCCAGCGGCGTTGTCCTGGGATCGAACATCGTTGCCTGGTGGTTTAACATGGCGGAAACGATGCCTGCCAGACAAGCTGGGCGGCCCGGAGGAAACAATGTCTGAGCGCGAAGGGCCTCCCGTGCCCGAGCCCCAGGTTCCCGATTTCGGCGCCCTGTCCCAGAACATGGGACGCTTCGTCGAGGAAGCGAGCCGGGCGACGGCCGCCTACCTGAAGCCGATCGAGACGCGCACCGCCAATTCCGGCCTCGGCGACAGCGTGAGCGAGTTGGTCAAGACGCTCGGCCAGGTGGCCGAGAAGTGGATGATCGATCCGCAGAAGGCGGTCGAGGCGCAATCCCGGCTCGGGACGCAGTTCCTCGACGTCTGGGCGACGACGCTGAAGCGCATGCAGGGCGAAGAGCCGCCGCCCGTCGTCACGCCCTCGGCCCAAGACAAGCGTTTCCAGGACCCGGAATGGTCCAAGAACGCCGCCTTCGACTTTCTGAAACAGGCCTACCTTGTGACGTCGCACTGGGCAGAGGCCATGGTGGACGAGGCCGACGGCCTGGACGAGCATACGCGCGTGAAGGCCCGCTTCTACGTGAAGCAGCTCTCGGCCGCGCTCTCGCCGTCCAACTTCGTGCCGACGAACCCCGAGTTGATCCGGGAGACCCTCAAGGAAAGCGGCGCCAACCTCGTGCGGGGCATGAAGATGCTCGCCGAGGATGTCGAGGCTGGCGGCGGCGAGCTGAAGCTCCGGCAATCAGATCCGACCAAATTCAAGGTCGGCGAAAACCTGGCGACCACGCCCGGCAAGGTCATTTTCCGCAACGACCTGATGGAGCTCATCCAGTATTCGCCCGCGACCGAGACGGTGCTGCGGCGGCCGCTGCTCATCGTGCCGCCCTGGATCAACAAGTTCTACATCCTCGACCTCAATCCGGAGAAGAGCTTCATCCGCTGGGCGGTCAGCCAGGGCCTGACGGTCTTCTGCGTCTCCTGGGTCAATCCCGACGAGCGCCAGGCCGAGAAGGGTTTTGGCGACTACATGCGAGAGGGCATCTTCGCGGCACTGGACGCGATCGAGCAGGCGACGGGCGAGCGCCATGTCACGGCCATCGGATACTGCGTCGGCGGGACGCTGCTGGCCGTGGCGCTGGCCTACATGGCCGCAATCGGCGACGAGCGGATCGAGAGCGCGACCTTCTTCACGACGCAGGTGGATTTCACCCATGCGGGCGACCTGAAGGTCTTCGTCGACGAGGAGCAGGTCCAGGCCGTGGAGGCCATGATGAAGACGCGCGGCTACCTCGAGGGATCGCGCATGGCGACCGCCTTCAACATGCTGCGGCCGAACGACCTGATCTGGCCCTACGTCGTCAACGTCTACATGAAGGGCAAGGCACCATTCCCGTTCGACCTGCTGTATTGGAACTCGGACGCGACCCGCATGCCGGCCGCGAACCATTCCTTCTACCTGCGCAACTGCTACCTGGAGAACAGCCTCAGCAAGGGTGAGATGATCATCGACAACGTCAAGCTGGACCTCGGGAAGGTGGAGATCCCCGTCTTCAACCTGGCCACGCGAGAGGATCACATCGCGCCTGCCGTCTCCGTGTTTCTCGGTTCGAAGTCGTTCGGCGGGCCGGTGGAATTCGTGGTCGCGGGATCGGGTCATATCGCGGGCGTCGTCAATCCGCCGACCAAGCCGAAATACGGCTATCGGACCGGTGTCGTGAATGGCCAGACCTACGAGGACTGGCTCGGCCAGGCGACGGAGCATCCCGGCTCGTGGTGGCCCTATTGGTTCGAGTGGGTCGAGCGGCAGGCACCGGAACGCGTGCCGCCGCACCAGCCGGGCGAGGGCCACCTGCCCGCGTTGTGCGATGCGCCCGGGACCTATGTGCGCATGAAGGCATAGGTCCGGATCACAATCTCAGCCCTGCCCTGCGCGAGGCCGGCTCGCGCGCTCCGGGCCGCTCTGCTAGGCCACCCGAAATAGACGGTTCGGGAGGAGAGATGGCTCAGCTTGCCGCGACCGCATCGGCGGTCGAACGCGGCCCCGATGGCCGTGCCTCGTGGAACCGCCTCCTCGTCGCCGTCGCGCTGACGACCTTCGGCGGCGTCGGCATGTGGTCGGTGGTCGTCGCCCTCCCGACCGTGCAGGCCGAATTCGGCGTCGCGCGTGGTGGCGCGTCCCTGCCATACACACTGGCCATGATCGGCTTCGGCTTCGGCGGCGTCGCCATGGGACGCCTTACCGATCGGTTCGGCATCGTGGCGCCGAGCCTTGCCGGCTGCGCCCTGCTGTCGCTGGGTTATGCCACGGC
>CAXUKK010000079.1:0-6858 GCA_964251455.1 uncultured Enterovirga sp. | reverse complement strand
GGTCTGGCTCCCACACTCACGACCTATGCCCTCGCGCACGGGCTCCTGATCGGGGTCGGCGCCTCGGCGAGCTTCGCGCCCCTTATGTCCGATATCTCGATGTGGTTCGTGCGGCGGCGCGGCATCGCGGTCGCTATCTGTGCGTCCGGCAACTACGTCGCGGGCGCGTTCTGGCCGCCGGTCGTTCAATGGGCCATCGCGACCTATGGCTGGCGCGCCACTCACGTCGGCCTTGGGGTCGTCTGCGTCGTCTTCATGCCGCTGTTGATCCTCGCGCTACGCAAACGCCCGGATTTCTCGAGCGGCGCCGCAGCCGCCGCACAGTCGAGTTTCGTCCCGACTCGGCTTTCGCTCAGCCCGGGCGCTCTGCAGGCGCTGCTGATCGTGGCGGGGGTAGCCTGCTGCGTGGCGATGTCGATGCCGCAAGTCCACATCGTGGCCTATTGCGGCGATCTCGGTTACGGCGTCGCGCGCGGTGCCGAGATGCTGTCGCTAATGCTGGGCTTCGGGATCGTGTCCCGCATCGCGTCGGGCTTCGTGGCCGACCGGATCGGCGGCCTCCTGACGCTGCTGGCCGGCTCGGCCCTGCAGGGGCTCGCCCTCTTCCTCTACACGCTGTCGGACGGGCTCACGCAGCTCTACGTCGTCTCGGCCCTGTTCGGCCTGTTCCAGGGCGGGATCGTGCCGAGCTACGCCATCATTGTGCGCGAGTATTTTCCCCCTGCGGAGGCCGGGACCCGCGTCGCGCTCTGCATCACGGCGACCCTGTTCGGGATGGCGCTTGGCGGCTGGATGTCGGGCGTGGTGTTCGACCTGACCGGCTCCTACCGGGCGGCTTTCCTCAACGGCATCGCCTGGAACCTCGTCAACGGCGCCATCGTGCTGTTCCTGCTCACCCGGCGAGGACGAGGCCTCGGCCGGGTGCAGGTTGCGGCCGCCTAATCAGCGGACGCGTTCGAGGATCGAAACGTAGTTCGCGACCGCGGCGCCGCCCATGTTGAAGATCCCGGCGAGCTTGGCGCCGGGAACCTGGATCCCGTCCGCCTCGCCGCAGAGCTGCATGGCGGAGAGCGCGTGCATGGACACGCCGGTCGCGCCAATCGGGTGACCCTTCGCCTTGAGGCCGCCCGATGGATTGACGGGCAGCCGGCCGGTCTTCTCCGTCCAGCCTTCCTTGACGGCGCGGGCGCCCTGCCCTTCCGGCGTCAGGCCCATCGCCTCGTATTCGATGAGCTCGGCGATCGTGAAGCAATCATGCGTCTCGACGAGCGACAGGTCGTCGAGCCTGAGCCCGCCTTCGGCGAGCGCACGACGCCAAGCCTCGCCGCAACCCTCGAACTTGAGGATGTCGCGCTTCGACATCGGCAGAAAATCCTGGGCATGCGCGGTCGCCCGGAAGGCCACCGCCCGCCGCATGGACTCGGCCGTCTCGCCATCCGCGATCACGACAGCGGCGGCGCCGTCGGAGACCAGGGAGCAATCCGTCCGTTTCAGCGGGCCGGCCACGAAGGGGTTCTTGTCCGATTCCGCGCGGCAGAAGTCGAAGCCGAGATCCTTGCGCATCTGCGCGAAGGGGTTCTGCACGCCGTTGCGGTGGTTCTTGGCCGCGATGAGCGCGAGCGCGTCCGATTGGTCGCCATGCCGCTGAAAGTAGGAGGCCGCAATCTTGCCGAACACACCCGCGAAGCCGGCCGGGGTCTCGCTATCCTCGACGAGGTAGGAGGCGCGCAGTAGGTTCTTGCCGATCTCGGCCGTCGGCGTGCGGGTCATCTGCTCGACGCCGACGACGAGCACGACACGGGCGCGCTTCGCCTCGATGCTCCGGATGGCCTGGTGCACGGCGGCCGAACCGGTCGCGCAGGCATTCTCGACGCGCGTCGCCGGCTTGAAGCGGAACTTGTCAGAGGCCTGGAAGACGAGCGAGGCCGTGAAATCCTGGGGCGAGAAGCCCGCGTTGAAATGTCCGAGGACGACTTCGTCGACGTCCTCCGCGCCGATCCCGGCATGATCGAGCGCCTCGTTGGTGACGCGGACGATCAGGCTCTCGACCGTCTCGGCATCATGTTTCCCGAAAGGCGTGTGGGCCCATCCGACGATCGCGGGCTGCATGCGGCGTCCTCCAGCATTATTACGCGCATATGCGCGCATTCCGGCGCTTGTTCAAGACGTCAATGCGCGGTGGCCAGGATGCCTATCACGCCGAGCACGATCAATCCCATGCCGAGCGTCTCGCGCGGGGTCGGCGCCTGGGCGAAGACGCGGCGGGAGACGACCTGCGCCATCAGCACCTCGACAAGCGCCAGCGTTCGGACATTGGCCGCGGCGGTCAGCGCGAAACCGATGAACCAGAATTGCGAGGCGGCCGCACCGACGAAGCCCGCAGCGATCGAGGACCGCCATTCCCGCAAGCTGCCGAGCAGCGCCGGCCTGTCGAACGCGACCAGCCCGACACTCAGGATGCCTGTCTGCAGGAGAAGGCTCCAGGCGAGCGCCGTCGTGGCGCGCAGGAAGGAGGAGCCTGTTTCAAGGTTGAGGATCGCGCCACGAAAACCCACGGCCGACAGGGCGAACATCGCGCCGGCCGCGAGGCCGAGAACGACCGGCAGGATGCCGCCGGTCCGGATGTCGCCAGCGGTGCGGGGATTCCAGGTGACGAGGACGACGCCGAAGGTCGCGACGATGATCGCCGCGATCCCGAGTGTGGGAAGCCGGTCGCCGAGCACCACCAGGCCGAAGACGGCCAGTTGCACGGCCTCCGTTTTCAGCAGCGCGGTCACGACCGAGAAGGAGCGCTGCCGCATTGCGGCCAGCATCAATCCCGTCGCCATGATCTGCGTCAGGGCGCCGAGCAGGATGAAGGCCGCGAAGCCCGGTCCGGGCCCCGGCAATCGCTCGCCCGTGAGCGCGAGCATCCCGGCGAGGAAGATGAGGGAGAACGGGAAACCGTACAGGAAGCGCACCTGCGTCGCGCCCATCGTGCCGATCGTCTCGCTCAGCCGGCGCTGCATGGTGTTGCGCGCAACCTGACCGGCCGACGCGATCAGGGTCGCCGGGACCCAGAGAATTGTCAGGTCCATCGAGGCGGCGGCCACTCTCAGTTGCGCGCAGGCCCGACCGTGCCTTGCTGTTGCCACCTATGCGGCCATAAGCTTCCTCTTCCAAGTCAACTCGCGCCTCGCCCGCCCGGGCGGGCGTTCTTCGCCCCAAAGAATGCCGGGTCAGAGCCCGCACGGAGACAACCGCATGGCGCGTCGAGCCACTTTTCTCGTGGCCGCAGCCCTGGCCCTCGTCGGCGTAGGAGCGGCCGAGGCCGGGAACCCTGCCCTCGTGGTCGACGCGGCAAGCGGCAAGGTGCTGTTCTCGGACCGTGCCACGGAGCCCTGGTACCCGGCTTCCATCACCAAGCTGATGACGACCTACGTGGCGCTGGACCTGGTGCGCCAGGGCAAGTTCTCGATGAACTCGCTGCTCACCATGTCGGTCGATGCGACAGCGGAGCCGCCCTCCAAGATGGGCTTCAAGCCGGGCACGCAGATCACGCTCGAGAACGCGCTCCGCATCATCATGGTCAAGTCGGCGAACGACGTATCGATGATGATCGGCGAGAACCTCGGCGGTTCGGTCGAGAACTACTCCGCCCTCATGAACGAGGCCTCGCGCCGCCTGGGGATGCGCGAGAGCCGCTGGTTCAATCAGAACGGACTGCCGGACGAGCGGCAATGGACCTCGGCGCGCGACATGGCGATCCTGGCCCGCGCGCTGATCCATGAGTTTCCGGAGCAGGAGGACCTGTTTCGCATCGGCGCCCTGAAGCTCGGGCGCCAGATCATCCGCAATCACAACGGCATGTTGGGGCGCTACCCCGGCGCGGACGGGATGAAGACAGGCTTCATCTGCATGGGCGGCTTCAACATCGTCGCGAGCGCGACCCAGAACGGTCGCCGGCTCATCGCGGTCGTGATGGGCTATCCGTCGGCCAAGGACCGCGACCTGCGCGCGGCCGACCTCTTCGACCAGGGCTTCTCGTCGGGGGGCTGGGCGATGCAGACTGCGGAGCAACTGCCGCCCTCGGGCGTGATGTCGCCCCCCAACATGCGCTCCTTCGTGTGCGGGCCGAACAAGCGCCTGCCGCAGGAAGACGACGAGACCTCCGTCGTGTCGGCGGCCCCGAGCGGGAATTCCGACAACCCGATCGCATCGCTCTTCTCGCCAAGCAGCTTTGCGGTCGCTTCAGCGGGCGCCGCCCGCTCGTTCAGCGGCCGCACGACGCTTGGCCCGCGTGTGAACTTCGAACCCATCCCGATCTGGCTCGGCCCATCGCCCGGCTCGGTCGCCGAGGATGGCACAACCCCGAAGGCGAAAGCTGTCGCCATCGCGGTAAAGCCGGTCCCGACACAGCGCGTCCGCGGCCGCAACGCCGCGCCGGTCGCGACGGCCGCCTCGCTCAGCGCGCCCGTGGCCGGCACCAATCCCGAGGAGGGTGCCAGGGTTACGACACTGCGCACGAACGTCGCGCCGGCATCCCGTCCGGCTCTCTCGTCAAATCTGCAGGGGAAGCCGGCCGCCGAGGCGAAGCCTAAGCTTGGCGCACTCGGAAGCGGCGGCCGAGCCGGTCCTGGTCTGGGCACGATCAAGATGAAGCCCACCCTGCCGGTTGCTGCTCTCGACGACGCGAAGCCCGACATGGCCGCAGCGAAGCCGAAATCCAAGCCGCAGGCAGCCGCAAAGCCGGCCGCCCGCCCCGAGAGACGGGCCGACGTGCCCAGAACGCGACCCGCGACCGCGTCGGAATAGGAGCATAGCCCGGGGGGCACCGGCACCCTAGATAGTGAGCATGGAGCCCGAACGTCCCCCTGCCCCGATCCCCCTGACCGTCCTGACCGGCTATCTCGGCGCTGGCAAGACGACGCTGCTGAACCGCCTTCTTCAGGATCCGGCACTCGCCGACACGGTCGTGATCGTGAACGAGTTCGGCGAGGTCGGGCTCGACCATCTGCTCGTCGAGAAGGTGGAGGACGGGCTCGTCCTGCTGTCGGCCGGGTGCCTGTGCTGTACCGTGCGAGGTGACCTCGTACAGACCCTCGAGGACTTGCTGCGCAAGCGTGACAACGGCCGCATCACGCCGTTCCGGCGCGTGGTCATCGAAACGACCGGCCTCGCCGATCCGGCGCCCGTTCTCGGAGCCGTGCTCTATCACCCATACCTGTCGCTACGGTACGCGATCGGCGCAGTCGTGACCGTGGTCGATGCCCTTCTCGGGAGCGACACGCTCGACGTCCGGCAGGAGGCGCTCCGCCAGGCCGCCGTTGCCGACCGTATCGTCCTGACCAAGACCGACCTCGTCGGCGATGCAGCGGAGCTCGACGCGTTTCGTGCCCGCCTCGCGAACCTAAACCCGGCGGCCGAGATCGTGGTCGCCGTTCAGGGCGAGGCGGATGCCCGGACCATCATCGGCGACGGCACCTTCAACGCCGACGGAAAGATCGCGGATGTTCGTTCCTGGCTACGCGCGGAGGAGATCGAGGCTGCGCATTCCCATGACCATCACGGGCACGCACACCACCACGACGTCAGTCGGCACGATGCGCAAATCCGCTCGTTCGTGCTGACGGCCGACCGACCGGTCGGCCAGAGCGCGCTCGACATGTTCCTCGACCTCGTCCGGTCGAACTTCGGGCCGCGCATCCTCCGCCTGAAGGGCCTCGTCGATGTGGCCGAGAGCCCCGGCAGACCGGTGCTGATTCAGGGCGTCCAGCACGTGCTGCACATGGCCGGGCTGCTGCCCGCCTGGCCGGACGCGGATCATCGGACGCGCCTCGTCCTGATCGTCGACAACGTGCCGGAGGAAGCGGTCAGGCGTCTCTGGGCTGCGTTCACGGGCCAGCCTGCGCTCGATACGCCGGACGCGATTGCCGTTGCCGACAACCCGCTCGCGCCGGCAACGATGCGCCGGACGCGCTGAGGGAACCCGGACCCTGGGCCGAAAGGCGGGCCGAACCGGCCCGCTTCCCGGCTCACATGTGGATGGCGCGCTTCTCCACCGCCATCGCGGCTTCCTTGACGGCTTCGTTCAGCGTCGGGTGCGCGTGGCAGGTGCGGGCGATATCCTCCGCGGAGGCGCCGAACTCCATCGCGACCGCCGCTTCCGCGATCATCGTCCCGGCATCCGCGCCGAGAATGTGAACGCCGAGCACGCGATCGGTCGTCGCGTCGGCCAGGATCTTCACGAACCCGTCCGTCGTGTGGTTCACCTTCGCGCGGCCGTTCGCCGTGAACGGGAACTTGCCGATGTTGAACGCAACGCCGGCGGCCTTGAGCTCGGCCTCGGTCTTGCCGACCGAGCCGATCTCCGGGAACGTATAGACCACGCTCGGGATCACGTCGTAGTTCACGTGGCCTGCCTTGCCGGCGATGATCTCGGCGACCGCCACGCCCTCGTCTTCGGCCTTATGGGCGAGCATGGGGCCAGCGATCACGTCGCCGATCGCGTAGATGCCCGTGACGTTTGTCGAGAAATTCGCATCGACTTCGACACGGCCCTTCGGGTCCTTCGCGACGCCCATATCCTCGAGTCCGAGGCCTTCCGTATAGGGAATGCGCCCGGTCGACACGAGGACGATGTCGGCGTCGAGCACCTCCGGGGCGCCCTCCCCCTGCGCCGGTTCGACGGTAACCTTCGCGCCTTCGCCTGAGGTGTCGACGTTCGTCACCTTCGAGCCAAGCTTGAAGTCGAAGCCCTGCTTGCCGAGGATGCGCTGGAACTGCTTGGCAACCTCGTCGTCCATGCCGGGCAGGATGCGATCGAGGAACTCGACGACGACCACCTCGGCGCCGAGCCGGCGCCACACGGAGCCGAGT
>CAXUKK010000078.1:5494-9410 GCA_964251455.1 uncultured Enterovirga sp. | reverse complement strand
AAGATCGCGGCCCGGCTGAAATGGGGCAACGAGGCGAGCGTCCTCGTCGGCGACTACCTGCTTGGCCAGGCCTTCAAGATGATGGTCGAGGTCGGCTCTTTGTCCGCGCTCGCCATCCTGTCCTCGGCGGCGGCCGTGATCGCCGAGGGCGAGGTGCTCCAGCTCTCCGCCGCGAAGAACACCGAGACGAACGAGGACGAGTACCTCAACGTGATCCGCGGCAAGACCGCGGAATTGTTCGCGGCGGCCTGCGAAGTGGGCGCCGTCATCGCAGAGCGCTCGAAGGCGGAGCAGGCGGCCTGCCGCTCCTACGGCATGAACCTCGGAATCGCCTTCCAGCTCGTCGACGACGCGCTGGATTACGGCGGGGCCTCGTCGTCGCTCGGCAAGAATGTCGGCGACGACTTCCGGGAGGGCAAGGTCACGCTGCCGGTCGTGCTCTCGTTCCGGCGGGGCGACGAAGAGGAGCGCGCCTTCTGGCGCCGCACTCTGGAACGCGGCGAGGTCCAGGATGCCGACCTCGAACAGGCGGTCGCTATCATGCGCCGGCACCGCGCGATCGAGGACACGATCGAGCGTGCCCGCCATTACGGCGCCATGGCGCGGGATGCCCTAGCGCTGTTTCCGCGAAGCCCGATGAAGACCGCCTTGTTTGGCGCGGTCGATTTCTGCATTGCACGGGTGAGCTGAGCTCAGCGCAGGACCGTCGCCTTCACCCACCAGGCCGGCTGGGCCGACCGTATGCTGCGGGCAGCGCGGGCCGCGGCCCGGCAATCGTCGAAGAGGCCGAAGACCGTCGCGCCGGAGCCCGACATCCGGGCGAGCCGGCACTCTTCGTGAGCGCGCAGCCGCGTCAGCGCCGCGCCGATCATCGGCTCCGCCGCCATGGCCGGCGGCTCGAGATCGTTGCGGCCGTCCTCGAGAAACTCCAGCAGGTCGGCGGCTGCAACGCCTTCCGGCACGGCCGGATGATCGGACGGCCCAACCTCGCCCGGTGGCCGGGCGAGCCGCCGGAAGACCTCCGGGGTCGGCACCGACACGCGGGGGTTCACGAGCACGGCGAAGAGCGGCGGCAAGGCCAGCGGCGGACCGATCCGCTCGCCGACCCCACACATCATGCGGGGACGCGGATCGAGGCAGACGGGTACGTCTGCCCCGGTGCTGCGGGCAGCCTCGGCAACCCGGGCGTCGTTCGCAGGCAGATGGTTCAGCTGGGCAAGAAGGCGGAGCGCCGCCGCAGCGTCGGACGAACCGCCGCCGATCCCGGCCGCGGCCGGAAGGTTCTTGGTGAGCCGGAACGTCCCGAGCCGCAGTCCTGGAACCCGCCCGGCCAGCGCATGAGCGGCCCGGAGCACCAAGTTGTCACTTGTCGGGCCGGAAGTGCCGGCCGTCGGGCCCCGAACCTTCAGCGAGAGCCCCTGGCCCGGGATCAACTCCAGACGGTCCGCCACCCCGGCGAAGACAACCAGGCTCTCGAGCTCGTGGTAGCCGTCAGCGCGCCGGCCCAGAACATGGAGCGTGAGATTGACCTTGGCCGGGGCGCGCGTTGCAAGCACGCCGGAGGGCATCAGCCGCCGCTCTTGGTCTCGGCAGGCGGAACGCTGTTCTGCACCTCGGTCGGCTTCGGCTCGTCCGGCAGGCCGTTCGCAAGCTTCTCCTCAATCTTCTTGAGGTCGTCCGGCTCGGGGCTGGCATCCTTGGCATGCTGCCACTGGAACTTGGCTTCGAGCTTGCGCCCGACCCGCCAATACGCGTCTCCGAGATGGTCGTTGATGACCGGATCACCCGATTTCAGCTCGGCCGCCTTCTCGAGCTCGCGCACCGAATCGTCCCAATGGCCGAACCGGAAATAGGCCCAGCCGAGGCTGTCGATGATCATGCCGTCGCGCGGGTTCAGCTCCACCGCGCGGCGCAGCATCTTGAACGCCTCGTCGAGGTTGATGTTCTGATCGACCCAGGAATAGCCGAGGTAGTTGAGCACCTGGCTCTTCCCGAGCGGCTGCGTGTCGGGCACCAGGTCCAGGGCCGTCTTGAGGTCGGCCTCGCCCTTCGTCCAATCCTTAGCGCGCTCGTAGGCCGTCCCGCGATAGTAGTAGAGTGGCCAAAGGCTCGTATCGCCGGCCGGTGTCCGGTCGATCGCCCGGCCGTAGATGACGGCCGCCTCTGCATATTGCTTGCGGGAGCGGTAGACGTTGCCGAGCGCGACCAGCACCTCGTTGTCGTCCGGGCGCTGCTTGCCGAGCTTCTCGAGATGCTGGACGGCCTCGGCTCCCCGGCCAAGCTGTTCGAGGTTGATGCCGATCTGCACGTCGGCACTCGCCCGAAGCGGCGACGAGGCGGAAATCGTCTTCAGGATCTCCATCGCCTGCTCGGTTCGCTTGAGGCGCTCATACGCCTCGGCCAGCGTCAGCGTGGCGAGCGAGTGATCGGGCTGGAGCAGCAGCGCCAGGCGCAGGTAGACGATGGAGGCAAGCTCGTCGCCCTGCTGGCTGCCGGCGGAGCCCAGCCCGTACAGAACCTCGGCGGCGCCTTCCTGCGCGTTCGTGACGAGCGGGCCGAGCGTCTTGCCGGTCGTCAGATCGTCGATCGCCGCCTTGACGATCGGATGGCGCGGCGACAGCGCCTCGAACCCGCGATAGGCCGCGAGCGCGCCCTCGACGTTGCCGCGCCGGGCGAGAAGCCGGGCATAGGCATCGACGATCCGCAGCGTCGTCTTTTCGGTGTCGTAGGCCGCCTTGAGCCGTCGCTCGGCTTCGGCATCGTTGCCGATCAGCCCGGCGATCAGCCCGGCATGGTAGTCGCGGAAGGCCGCGAACCCGCGCTCGCCGCGAAGCTGGTCGACAATCTCGAGGGCGCGCTTGCCGTCCTTCGATCCGGCGAAGGACCACGCGGTGAGGAGCGTCGCCGTGACATCGGCAGCGCGACCGCGTCCGCTCCTGACGAGGAGCGCACGGGCGCCCGTATATTGCTTGGCCTTGATCGCCCGGACGCCGAGAGCAAGCTGCGCGAGGCCGTTCTGCGCGTCCCGCTGCACGATCTTCTCGGCTGCGCGGCCGGCCGCGTTCATGTCGCCATCGGCCAGGAGCGAGATGAAGGCGCGATCGAGGAGTTCGGGATTGCGCGGATCCTCCTTCAGCGCCTCCCGGTAAAACATCGCGGCCGCGGAGGTGTCCCGCGCATTCCCGGCGATGTAGGCGGCGAGATAGTTACCCTCGAGACTCGAGGCCGGGCTGTATCCCGCCTTTGTCTCGACCCGCGGGCTCGCGGAACTGCGCTTCGCCAGGGCCGGCAAGACGCCGATGGTCATCGAGACGGCAAGCACCGCCCCAACGGTTCCCACACGGGAACGCTTCGTCAACCAGGCCACCATCTCGGCTCCGAATCTCCGCCGCGCTCGAATCCGTAGCCGCCGCGTCGCGCCGGTCACAATGGCGAGTTCGCCGGAGGGCGGCAAGGCGCAACGACGCCGCGCCGCCCGAGCGATGCCGGCGGTTTGTGCCGGCCGAGTTACGCCCCAAGCGGCGGAATGCGCAAGACCCAGCCTGGCTGGATCAGGTCCGGGTTTTTCACAGGCGGCGTGTTGGCCTTCACGATCTCCGTGTACTTCGCGCCGTTCCCCTTGCCGTAATGCGTCTCCGCAATCTTCCAGAGCGTGTCGCCCTTCTGGACCGTGTACATCTTGGCCTCGGGCGCCGGCTGCTGGACCTGCAGGCCGCTCGTATCGACCTCCGCGACACCGATCGTGTTGCCGAGCGACAGGATGATCTTCTCGGCCTCCTCCTGGGTCATCGCCTGCCCGGAAAGCTTGACCTTGGCGCCATCGATATTGATCTGCAGCTTCGACGCATCGAAGCCGTGACCGGCCACCTCCTTCTTGAGGTCATCGGCAGTCGCCGCCTGGGCGCCGCCACCGAAC
>CAXUKK010000078.1:0-5484 GCA_964251455.1 uncultured Enterovirga sp. | reverse complement strand
GTTGATGAACCGAGAGAAGCGCCGTGACAGTGGTCCGGTTCCGGACTCTACAGCCCCGTATAGTTCGGTCCGCCGCCGCCCTCGGGCGTGACCCAGTTGATGTTCTGGTTCGGATCCTTGATGTCGCATGTCTTGCAGTGCACGCAGTTCTGGGCGTTGATCACGTAGCGGGGCGAGGCGCCCTCCTCCACCCATTCGTAGACGCCGGCCGGGCAGTATCGGGCCGAGGGTCCGCCGAAGACGTCGTGCTCGGAGCGGCGCTGCAGGTCCATGTCCTTGACCTGGAGGTGGACCGGCTGGTCCTCCTCGTGGTTCGTGTTGGACAGGTAGACCGAGGAGAGCCGGTCGAAGGTCAGGACACCGTCCGGCTTCGGATAGACGATCGGCTTCACTTCGGAGACGGGTTTCAGCATCTCGTGGTCGGGCTTGCCATGCGCCAGCGTGCCGAACAGCGAGGTCCCCAGGAGCTGGTTCGCCCACATGTCGATGCCGCCGAGCCCGATTCCGACGAGCGTGCCGAACCGCGACCAGAGCGGCTTCACGTTGCGCACCCGGAACAAGTCGTAGCCGATCTCGGAACCGCGCCAGGATTCCTCGTATCCTGTGATCTCGTCATGCTGCCGCCCCTCCGCGAGGGCCGACGAGAGGTGCTCCGCGCAGAGCATGCCCGACTGGACGGCGTTGTGTGATCCCTTGATCCTGGGAAGGTTGACGAACCCCGCCGAGTCTCCGACGAGGCAGCCGCCCGGGAACACGAGCTTCGGCACGGATTGCCAGCCGCCCTCCATGATGGCGCGGGCGCCGTAGCCGATGCGCTTGCCGCCCTCGAACGTGTCCCGGATCATCGGGTGCGTCTTGAGCCGCTGGAACTCGTCGAACGGCGACAGGGTCGGGTTCTGGTAGTTCAGGTGCACCACGAACCCGACCGACACGAGGTTGTCGTCGAAATGGTAGAGCCAGGAGCCGCCGCCCGCCCGGTTCGGCAGCGGCCAGCCCATCGAGTGCTGGACGAGGCCCTTCCGGAACTTGTTCGGCTGGACCTGCCAAAGCTCCTTGATGCCGATGCCGTATTTCTGGTGGTCGGAATCCTTGTTGAGCGCGAAGCGCTGGATGACACCCTTGGTCAGGCTGCCCCGGGCGCCTTCGGCCAGGATCGTGTACTTGCCGCGCAACTCCATGCCGCGCGTGTAATCGCCCTTCGGCTCGCCATCGCGACCGATGCCGAGGTCGCCGGTCGCGATGCCGACGACCTTACCGTCCTCGACCAGCACCTCGGAGGCCGAAAATCCCGGATAGATCTCGACGCCGAGCGCCTCGGCCTGCTGCCCGAGCCAGCGCACGAGGTTGCCGAGCGAACCGATGAAGTTGCCGTGATTGTTCATCAGCCGCGGCATGCCGATAGTCGGGATTTTCACGCCGCCGCCCGGCCCGAGGAACAGAAATTCGTCCTTGGTGACCTCGGTCGCCAGCGGCCGGTCGGGAGCGCTGCGCCATTCCGGCAGAAGCCGATCGAGCCCGCTCGGATCGATCACGGCGCCGGACAGGATGTGGGCCCCGATCTCGGAGCCCTTCTCGACGAGAACGACGGAAATGTCGGAGCCGCTCTCGGCCGCAAGCTGCTTCAGCCGGATCGCGGTCGCGAGCCCGGCCGGCCCGCCGCCCGCGATGACGACGTCGAACTCCATCGATTCCCGTTCGGGCAGTTCCATGTCTCTCCCCGCGGGGCACCGGCGCCCGCTTACAATCGTTCAAGCCTGCTATGGGCAACCGGGAAAGCGGTGACAAGTTCGAGGCCGCCGCAGCACCGCCGCATTGCGGTCGGTTCCGCGGGACCAGGCGGCCCGCCCGCTCACACTCACACCGGCGACATGGTGAGCCTGACGTGGCCGGGCTTGGCCGGCCATCCACGTCTGCCCGGCTCCAGCAGGACCTCGAACGTAAGCCTGTCAGCAGCGTCATTCGTGTATGGCCGGGCCTAGCCCCGGCCATGACGTCGAGGATGGAGGCGGCTTGTGATCGCGTACGCCAAGACGGCGCTGCGTCTCGGTGCGATCCTGCCCTTGGTCCCGTCCTGCCGGCCCGCTAGGATAGGGAATGACCGAAGCCGGGCCGGATCACGCGCAGCTCGTCGCGCTCTTCGACTTCTATGTCGCGGCTGGGATCGATCTCGCGCTCGACGAGGCGCCGCACGACCGTTTCGCCGAGGATTCCCGCCCTGCCGTGCCGGCCGCGCCGGCGGTCAGGAGCCTGCCGCCCGAACTCTCTCCCGCACCGGATGTCTCGCGAGCGCTCCCGCTCGCCGCGACCGCACCGCCCGAGGAAGTGGCCGAGAACGCGCGCCTCCGCGCTCGGGAAGCGAAAACGCTGCCCGAGCTCGAGGCCATGGTTGCGGCCTTCGAAGGCTGCGCGCTGAAGCGGACGGCGAAGCAGCTCTGTTTCGCGGATGGCAACCCGCAAGCCGACATCATGCTGATCGGCGAGGCGCCCGGCGGCGAGGAGGACCGGGCCGGCACGCCCTTCGTCGGCCGCGCGGGGCAGTTGCTCGACCGCATGCTCGCCTCGATCGGGCTCGACCGGAGCCACGTCTATATCGCGAACGTCGTGCCCTGGCGCCCGCCGGGCAACCGCACGCCGACCCCTCAGGAGATCGCGATCTGCCTCCCGTTCACGCTGCGGCAGATCGAGCTCGTGAGCCCCCGGTTCCTCGTGACGCTGGGAGCACCGGCAAGCCAGACCCTGCTTGGCGTGAAGGAGGGTATCAAGCGCGTGCGAGGGCGCTGGCTGGATTATGCCGGGCTGCCACACCCTGTCCGGGCCCTGCCCATGCTGCACCCGGCCTACCTGCTGCGGCAGCCGATCGACAAGCGGCTCGCCTGGCGCGACCTGCGGCTCCTGCGCGGGGCGCTCGACGAGGAACCGCCACGGCCAAGCTCGACTTGATAGCGCGCTCGCGCTGGTCTTTATCGGCGCGGGTGTAGCCAAGGACGCGCGATGCGCTGGGAAGACTTCCGCACCTCCGAGAATGTCGAGGACCGCCGGGGCCAAGGCGGCGGGGGTGGCGGCTTCGGCATCCCGATGGGCGGTGGCGGCGGGCTCGGCATCGGCACCGTCATCGTGCTCGGCCTCGTCGGCTGGGCGCTCGGCATCGATCCGCGCATCCTGATCGGCGGTGCCGAGATGGTGACCCGCGGCGGGAGCGGAAGTTCGGGCTATGAGCGCCAGGCGCCCCCGACGCCGAGCCGGACCGGTCCAGCGCCCGCTGACCAGAGCGGCCGTTTCGTCGCCGCGATCCTCGGCAATACCGAGGACGTTTGGAAGGAGGTCCTTCCTGCCCAGGTGAACAAGCAATATGTCCCCGCCCCGCTCGTCCTCTACACGCGCGGTACGCGGTCCGGTTGCGGCGCCGCCCAGTCGGCGATGGGTCCGTTCTATTGCCCGCTCGATCGCAAGATCTATCTGGACACGAGCTTCTTCCAGGAGATGCAACGGCGCTTCAACGCGGGCGGCGACTTCGCCTACGCCTACGTCATCGCGCACGAGGTCGGGCACCACGTGCAGAACCTCCTCGGCATCCTGCCGAAGGTGCAGGCCCGCCAGCGCGAGGTCGGCGAGGCCGAATCGAACCAGCTCTCCGTGCGCGTGGAGCTGATGGCCGATTGCCTCGCCGGCGTGTGGGCGAAGAACTCGAACCAGCGCTTCAACGCGATCGACGAGAGCGACATGCGCCAGGCCGTCGCCGCGGCCCAGGCGATCGGCGACGATCGCCTGCAGGGGAAGCGCGGCGGCGAGGTGATGCCGGATTCCTTCACGCACGGTTCCTCCGAGCAGCGCGTGCGCTGGCTCCTGACCGGCTTCAAGAGCGGCCAGGTGCAGAGCTGCGACACGTTTCGGGCGAGCCGGCTTTGACCCAACCAGCCGTGAGCGAGGTCGCTACGACATGACGGAACGCGCCTTCATCCCCCTCGCGATCGCGGTTCTCACCGTATCGGACACTCGCACGCTCGCCGACGACCGCTCCGGCGACACACTCGCGGGTCGTTTGACGGACGCCGGGCACCGCCTCGCTGACCGAGCCATCGTGCCGGACGACGTAGAGGCCATCCGCGCCAAGGTGCGAGCCTGGGTCGCCGACTCCACTATCGACGTGGTGCTCACGACCGGCGGCACGGGCTTTACGGGACGTGACGTCACGCCCGAGGCGCTCGAGCCGGTCTTCGAGAAACGGATGGACGGCTTCTCGGCCGTGTTCCACCAGATCTCGTTCGGGAAGATTGGCGTCTCGACGATCCAGTCGCGCGCGACTGCCGGGGTTGCGGGCGCGACCTACATCTTTTGCCTGCCCGGCTCGCCCGGCGCCTGCCGCGATGCGTGGGACGGCATTTTGGGCTCGCAGCTCGATTACCGGCACAAGCCCTGCAACTTCGTCGAGATCATGCCGCGGCTCGACGAGCATCTTCAGCGGACGAAGAGCTGACGAATGCCCCGGCAGAACCGCGTTCTGCCGACCGGCGACATCGTCGCCCACCTCTTCCGCGGTGCCTGGATGGGCAATCGGGGCATCCTTCACGACGAGACGGGCCGCCTCGGGCGGGCACGCTGGCGCCACCCGCATTGGATCATCTGCCGGCTGGCTTTCAAGGGGAGGCGCCGGCCGATCATGGCGCCCCGGCGCTACACGGAGCTGTTCTTCTTCGACGAGGCGGTCGCGCTCGCGGCCGGCCATCGTCCCTGCGCCGAATGCCGGCGCGGCGCGTTCAACGCGTACCGCGCAGCCTGGGCCAAGGCTCATGACTGCGCTCCGCAGTCCGCAATCGCCATGGACGATTCGCTCCACGGCGCACGGATCGACCGGAAGGCCCGAGGCCAGCTCACGCACGCCGCATCGGCCGAGGACTTGCCGAACGGCGCGTTCGTCCGGGGCGCGGACGGAACGCCGTCCCTCCTTTGGGACGGCGTCCTCCATCCCTATCGCGGCGATCGCTACGGTCCGCCGGAACGACCCCCTCGGGCGCTCAGGCTCGACGTGCTGACACCCGCGCCGACGCTCGGTGCGCTGCTCGCAGGCTACCCGGTCTCGGTCGATCGTCCGGGCGGAAGGGCCTGCTCCCGCGCCACCTTGCGATGTTCCTGTTTTGTTCCTATGTTCGGGGACGGTCAGATTCGCGAGGCAGAGATGGCGACGGTTCGTCTCAGACAAGTTCAGCGGGATGCCACGCGCTCGGGTCCCGTCATTGCACCGCCCTTGGACGTCGAGCGCCGCCGGCCGGAGTTGCGCTCCTACCGCACGGTCGAGGACGAGCGTCGCCGCGGGCGCGGCACCAACGCCAACCCTGACGGGCGCTACGAGACGGTCCAGCGCGAGGCGGCCTATGACGGATGGGACCTCGGCGAGGAGCCGGCGCCGATCCGGACCGAGGTGACCGTCGAGAAGCCCCGCACCATCATCGCCCGCAACGACTCTCCGGACATTTCCTTCGACCGGTC
>CAXUKK010000077.1:0-9447 GCA_964251455.1 uncultured Enterovirga sp. | reverse complement strand
CGAGCTGCAGCCGGAGCTCGTGCTCGGCACCCAGATGGAGCGCCACGTCGCGAAACGGCTCGGCATCCCGTGCGCAGTGATCTCGGCGCCCGTGCACGTCCAGGATTTTCCGGCGCGCTTCTCGCCCCAGATGGGTTTCGAAGGCGCAAACGTGATTTTCGACACCTGGGTCCACCCGCTGATGATGGGTCTCGAGGAGCACCTGATCGGGATGTTCCGCGAGGATTCGGAGTTCCGGGACGACGCCTCGTCTCATCTCGCGCACCCCGTGACCGCTTCTCATACCGAGGTGACCGCGACGCAGCCGGCCGCCCCCATCATCGTCCCGGCTGCACTCGGCTGGGCGCCGGAGGCCGAGCGCGAGCTCGGCAAGATCCCGTTCTTCGTCCGCGGCAAGGCCCGCCGCAACACCGAGAGCTTCGCCAAGACCCACGGCCTCGCCCTCATCACTCTCGAGACGCTCTACGATGCCAAAGCGCATTTCGGACGCTGAGACGAGCATGACACGGACAGCGCCGGCGGGCCGGCCGACGCCCGTACGGGTCGTGATCGTGACCATGGACAGCCACCTGGCCGGCGGCGCGGCGCGCGCCGCGGCCGCGCTGCGGTCGGAATTGCCGGGCCTCTCGCTCGTGGTGCATGCGGCCGACGAATGGGGCGTCGACAGCCGCGCCCTCGACCGTTGCAGGGCCGACATCGCGCAGGGCGACATCGTCGTCGCGTCCATGCTGTTCCTGGATGATCACATCCGGGCGGTGCTGCCGGCCCTCCAGGCGCGGCGCGACACGTGCGACGCAATGGTCGCCTGCCTGTCAGCCCCGGAGGTCGTGAAGCTGACCCGGATGGGCAAGCTCTCCATGGCCGGAGAGGCAACGGGCGCCATGGCCTGGCTGAAGCGGCTGCGCGGCAGCAGCAAGCCGGACGGGAAGGCCAGCGGCCAGAAGCAGATGAAGATGCTGCGGCGCATGCCGAAGCTGCTCCGCTTCGTCCCCGGCACCGCGCAAGATCTGCGGGCCTATTTCCTTTCGCTGCAATATTGGCTCGCCGGATCCGACGAGAACCTCACCAACCTCGTTCGCATGCTCGTCGGCCGCTACGGCCAGGGCGAGCGCGAGGGCCTCGGCCGGAAGCTCACGGTTGCCGCCCCGGTCCATTATCCGGAAGTCGGCCTCTATCATCCCCGCGCGAAAGGCCGGATCGTCGAGGAGCTCGGGCAGTTGCCTCACGGCGGGACCGGCGATGCCGGAACGGTCGGCGTCCTGGTGATGCGGTCCTATGTGCTCGGCGGCAACAGCGCGCATTATGACGGCGTGCTCTGCGCGCTGGAGGCCAAGGGGCTGAAGGTCGTTCCGGCCTTCTCGAGCGGCCTCGACCAGCGGCCAGCGATCGACCAGTATTTCACCAAGGACGGCCACGCGACGGTCGACGCGATCGTATCCCTGACCGGCTTCAGCCTTGTCGGCGGCCCAGCCTACAACGACGCGCGTGCGGCCGAGACCGTGCTGGCCGGCCTGGACGTGCCCTATGTCGCGGCGCATCCGGTCGAGTTCCAGACGCTGGAGCAGTGGAGCCACGATGCCCGCGGCCTGACGCCGGTCGAGGCCACCATGATGGTCGCGATCCCGGAACTCGACGGCGGGATCTGCCCGATGACCTTCGGCGGCCGCTCCTCCGAGAGCCCCGGCGAAGGCCGGCGCGATATGTCGCCCCATCTCGAGCGCGCCGCGATGCTCGCCGCCCGGGTCGCCCGCCTCGTCGCGCTGCGCAGGAAGGCCCGGGCCGCCCGCAAGATCGCGGTCGTTCTGTTCAACTTCCCGCCGAATGCCGGCGCCACCGGGACCGCCGCCTACCTGTCGGTCTTCCGCTCGCTGCACAACACGCTCACCGCCCTGAAGGTGGGCGGGTATGATGTCGACGTCCCGGTCGACGCGGCCGCCCTGCAGGCCCGCATCCTGGAGGGGAATTCCGGCCGGTTCGGGACGGACGCGAACGTCGCGGCCCGCATGCCGGTCGACCAGCATGTCCGCCACCAGCGCTGGCTGCCCGAGATCGAACGGCAATGGGGGCCGGCGCCCGGCCGGCACCATACCGACGGCGCCTCGCTGTTCGTGCTCGGCGCCGAGTTCGGCAACGTCTTCGTCGGCGTGCAGCCGGCCTTCGGCTACGAGGGCGACCCGATGCGGCTCCTGTTCGAGGGCAGCTTTGCGCCGACCCACGCCTTCTGCGCCTTCTATCGCTGGATCCGCGAGAGCTTCGCGGCGGATGCCGTGCTGCATTTCGGGACGCATGGCGCGCTCGAGTTCATGCCCGGGAAGCAGGCGGGGCTGTCGGCCGAATGCTGGCCCGACCGGCTCATCGGCGACATGCCGAACCTGTACCTCTACGCCTCGAACAACCCCTCCGAGGGTGCGCTCGCGAAGCGTCGCGCCGGCGCCACGCTGATCAGCTACCTGACCCCGCCGGTCGCGTCCGCCGGCCTCTATCGCGGCCTTCTGGACCTCAAGGCGTCGCTCGACGGCTGGCGCGGTCTCGATCCGGACGCGCCCGCCGAAAGCCGGGCCGCGCTTGCGGACATCATCCAGGCCCAGGCGGCCAGCGTCGATCTCGCCCAGGCCGATCCGGCCTGGCTCCCGGGCGAAGCGGAGTTGCGGGTGCGCGACCTGTCCCGCCAGCTTCTCGAACTCGAGTACACGCTCATCCCGCACGGCCTGCATGTCGTGGGCGAGACGCTCGACGCGGCAGCCCGGTCCGAGACCCTCGACGCGGCTGGCGTGACCGATGTCGACGAGCGCGCCAGGCTCGACAATCTGCTCGCCCATGACCACGAACTGCCCGCGCTCATGCATGCGCTTGACGGCGGCTACATCCGCCCGGCGCCCGGCGGCGATCTTCTGCGCACCACGGACGTGCTCCCGACCGGCCGCAACCTGCACGGCTTCGACCCCTTCCGCATCCCGTCGGCCTTCGCGGTCCGTGACGGTGCGGCCCAGGCGGAGCGGCTCCTGGCCCGGCACGCAGCCGACGGCCTAGGCCGCCCCGAGACGATAGCCCTCGTGCTCTGGGGCACCGACAACCTGAAGACGGAAGGCGGCCCGATCGCGCAGGCGCTCTGGTTCCTGGGTGCCGAGCCGCGGCACGACAGCTACGGCCGCCTGGCCGGCGCTCAGCTCGTCCCGCTCGAGCGCCTCGGTCGCCCGCGGATCGACGTCGTCGTCACCCTGTCCGGGATCTTCCGCGACCTCCTGCCGATGCAGACTCGCCTCCTCGCCGAAGCCGCCCAGCTCGCGGCCGCGGCGGACGAGCCGGTCGCGATGAACTTCGTCCGCAAGCACGCCCTCGCCTTCCAGGCCGAGCATGGCGGCGAGCTCGCCGAGGCTTCGCTCCGGGTGTTCGGCAATGCCGACGGCGCCTACGGGGCGAACGTGAACCAGATGGTCGATCGCGGCGTCTGGCAGGACGAGGACGACCTCGCGAAGGCTTATCTCAGCCGCAAGGGCTTCGCGTACGGGGTGGACGGGACCAGCAGGCGCCACGACGCCGTGCTCTCGCATGTGCTGGCCCGCGTCGACGTCACCTACCAGAACCTCGACTCGATCGAGCTCGGTGTGACCACGGTCGACCACTACTTCGACACGCTCGGCGGCATCTCGCGGGCCGTGAGGCAGGCCCGGGGCGGGCAGGACGCGGCGATCTATATCGGCGACCAGACCCGCGGCGCCGGCACCGTCCGGACGCTGTCGGAGCAGGTTTCGTTAGAGACCCGGACCCGGACCCTGAACCCGAAATGGTACGAGGCGCTCCTCTCGCACGGCTACGAGGGCGTTCGCCAGATCGAGGCGCAGGTGACGAACACGATGGGCTGGTCCGCCACGACCGGACAGGTCCAGCCCTGGGTCTACCAGAAGCTGACCGAGACCTTCGTGCTCGACACCGCCATGCAGGAGCGGCTCGCGAACCTCAATCCGAAGGCCTCGGCCCGTGTCGCGAACCGCCTGATCGAGGCGCACGAGCGCCACTACTGGTCGCCGGACGAGGCGACGCTCTCGAAGCTGCGCCAGGCGAGCGAAGATTTGGAAGACCGGCTCGAGGGTGTCGGCATGGGAGTTGCCGCATGAGCACCACGTTCGAACTTCCCGTCCGCAAGCGTGTCGAGCGCGTCCCGGCGCGGGGCCGCGGCGACGGCGAGGGGTCGCTGCAGGTCGCGCTCGACCCGAACCTGAAGATCGGCACCGCCAAGGTGTTCTCGGTCTACGGCAAGGGCGGGATCGGCAAGTCCACCACCTCGTCGAACCTCTCCGTCGCCTTCTCGAAGATCGGCAAGCGCGTCCTGCAGATTGGGTGCGATCCGAAGCACGATTCGACCTTTACGCTGACGAAGTCCCTCATCCCGACCGTGATCGACATCCTCGAGGGCGTCGATTTCCACTCGGAGGAGCTGCGGCCCGAGGACTTCGTCTTCGAAGGCTACAATGGCGTGATGTGCGTCGAGGCCGGCGGTCCGCCGGCCGGCACGGGCTGCGGCGGCTACGTCGTCGGGCAGACCGTGAAGCTCCTGAAGGAGCATCATCTCCTCGAGGAGACGGACGTCGTGATCTTCGACGTCCTCGGCGACGTCGTCTGCGGCGGGTTCGCGGCCCCGCTCCAGCACGCGGACCGTGCCCTGATCGTCGCGGCGAACGACTTCGACTCGATCTTCGCCATGAACCGCATCGTCCAGGCGATCGGCGCCAAAGCCAAGAATTATGGGGTCCGGCTCGGCGGCGTGATCGTCAACCGGTCCGCGGGCAGCGACCAGATCGACAAGTTCAACGCCGCCACGGGCTCGAAGACGCTCGCCCACTTCCCCGATCTCGACGCGATCCGCCGGAGCCGGCTGAAGAAATCGACGCTCTTCGAAATGGAGCAGACGCCGGAGATCCTGGCCGTGCAGAAGGAATACCTGCGCCTGGCGGAAAACCTCTGGAACGGCGTCGAGGCCGTACCGGCGGTGCCACTCAAGGATCGGGACATCTTCGACCTCCTGGGGTTCGACTGATGCCGGCCGTGACCTACCAGCAGCGCCGTGGCGAGATCGAGACCTATTTCGACCGCACGGCAGCCGAGGCCTGGAAGCGCCTCACCTCGGACGCGCCGGTGGGCCGAATTCGGGCGACTGTGCGGGCCGGTCGCGACACGATGCGGGCGACGCTGCTGTCCTGGCTTCCGGACAACCTCGCGGGCGTACGCCTGCTCGATGCGGGCTGCGGCACCGGCGCGCTGGCCGTCGAAGCAGCGCGACGGGGTGCCGATGTCGTCGCCATCGATCTGGCCCAGAACCTCATCGACTTGGCCCGCGAACGGGCGCCCCGCGACCTCGGCCAGGGACGGATCACATTCCGGGTCGGGGACATGCTCGATCCTGCGCTCGGACGTTTCGACCATGTCGTCGGAATGGATTCGCTGATCCACTACACGGCGGACGACTACATCCGCGTGCTAGAGGCTTTGGCGCCGCGCACGGCCCATTCGCTCCTGTTCACGTTTGCGCCACGGACGGCACCTCTCGCCCTCATGCACACTATCGGGCGCCTGTTTCCGCGCGGCGATCGCGCTCCGTCGCTTCAGCCTGTCGCCGAGACGAAGCTCCGCCATCTCATCGCGGCATCGCAGATCCTGCGCGGCTGGCGACCCGCCCGCACGCACCGCGTGAAGAGCGGCTTCTACACGTCCCAGGCGCTGGAGCTCGTGCCGTGACCGGTTCCCTCAGCGCAAAGGCCGCTCGGGTCTGGATCAAGGTCGGACCCCGCTTCCTGCCCTTCGCGGACGCGGCCACGCCCGAACTGCCTCTTGGACGGCTGCTGCGGCTGTCGCTGTTCCAGGTCACGGTCGGAATGGCGGTCGTTCTGCTGATAGGCACGCTCAACCGGGTGATGATCGTCGAGCTCGGCGTTCCGAGCTGGCTCGTGGCCACGATGGTCTCGCTGCCGCTGATCTTCGCGCCATTCCGGGCCTTGATCGGCTTCAAATCCGACACGCATCGCTCGGCGCTCGGCTGGCGGCGCGTACCGTATCTGTGGTTCGGCACGCTCCTGCAGTTCGGCGGCCTGTCCGTCATGCCGTTCGCCCTGATCCTGCTCGGAGGCGACACGGATGCCCCGGTATGGGTCGGACGTTCCGCCGCCGCGCTTGCCTTCCTGATGATGGGTGCGGGCCTGCACACAGTCCAGACGGCGGGCTTGGCGCTCGCGACCGACCTCGCGCCGCCGAAATCCCACCCTCAGGTGGTCGCGCTCCTCTGCGTGATGATGATGCTCGGCATGACCGCCTCCGCGCTCGTCTTCGGGACGCTCTTGGCCGAATTCTCCGAGGTCAGGCTGATCCAGGTCGTCCAGGGCGCGGCCGCCGTGACCATGATCGTCAACCTCGTCGCGCTCTGGAAGCAGGAAGCTCGCAATCCCGCCCGTGGGCCGGTCGCGATCCAGCCGAGCTTCGCGCAATCCTGGGCCCTGTTCGCGTCCCAGTCTCATCCGCGGCGCCGGTTCGTCGCGGTCGCGCTCGGCACGATGGCCTTTTCGATGCAGGACGTCCTGCTCGAGCCCTACGGCGGACACATCCTCGGGCTGTCGGTCGGGGCAACGACCGGGCTCACTGCACTCCTCGCGGTCGGCGGGCTCGTCGGGTTCGTCGTGGCGGCGCGTTGGCTGGGGCGCGGCGCCGACCCTTACCGGATCGCGGCCCTCGGCACCGTCGTCGGGATCGTCGCCTTCTCTTCGCTCATCTTCTCCGCACCGCTCGGCTCGACGCCGCTCTTCGTCGCCGGGGTCGCGCTGATCGGGCTCGGAAGCGGGATCTTCGCCCATTGCACGCTGACGGCCGCGATGGGCCTTGCCCGAAACGGCCAGACCGGCCTCGTCCTCGGCGCCTGGGGCGCCGTCCAGGCGAGTGCGGCCGGCCTTGCGATCGGCCTGGGGGGCATCCTGCGCGACGTCGTCTCGGACCTCGCGTCGCGCGGCGCGCTGGGACCGGGCCTTACCGATCCGTCGACCGGCTACGGCGTCGTCTACCACGTCGAGTTGATCATGATGTTCCTCACCCTCGTGGCCCTCGGCCCGCTGGTGCGTCCCTTCGGCTCCCCGGCAGACCGCGAGCCCGCCAAGTTGAGCCTGGCAGAGATGCCAGCCTGACATCCTCATAGAGAAGGGCAACGTCCATGGGAGAGATCACCGAATACATCGATGTGGCGCAGTTGACCCTGTACGCCTTCTTCATCTTCTTCGCCGGATTGGTCCTTTATCTTCGGCGCGAGGACAAGCGCGAGGGCTATCCCCTGCTTTCCGATCGGTCGGATCGGATCCGTGTCCAGGGCTTCCCGGCCATTCCGAAGCCGAAGCGCTTCTGGATGCCCGAGGGCCACACATCCTACGCGCCCGAGACCACGAAGGACATTCCGCGTGGCGGATACCGGCCGGCCGCCCCTTGGCCGGGCGCCCCGATGACGCCGACCGGCAACCCGCTCCTCGACGGCGTCGGGCCGGCCGCGTGGGCGAACCGCGTCGACGAGCCCGAGCTGACCTGGGAGGGCGAGGATGCGATCGTGCCGCTGTCCATCGTGGACGGGACCTTCGTCGAGCCGCGTGACGTGAACCCGATCGGCATGCCGGTCTATGGGCTGGATGGTGTCCGTGCTGGAACAATCCGGGAAATCTGGACCGACCGCTCCGAGCCGCAGATCCGCTATCTCGAGGTGACGATCGGCACGCCGGCGGGCACGCCCCGCAACGTGCTTCTCCCGATGGGCTTCGCGGTCATAGACAAGCGGCGGGGCTTCGTCACAACCAATGCGATCCTGGCGAGCCAGTTCGCGGATGTGCCTGCCCTCAAGAGCGATCGCCAGATCACCAAGCTCGAGGAAGACAAGGTCACGGCCTACTTCGCCGGCGGTTTGCTCTACGCAACCCCGGGCCGCCTGGAGCCCGTGATATGAGCCCGGACGCCGAAGCCCCGCTTCCGCGCGGTCTCCCCGGCCCCCTGCCGGAGGGGGAGTCCATCCTCTGGCAGGGTGCGCCGCAAGCCCGCGCGCTCGCCCGGGAGGCGCTGCACGAGCGTCACATCGTGCTCTATTTCCTGGCGGCCGCCTGCTTCGTCGCCGGCATCGCCTGGACCCGGGGCCGCTCGCCTGCCGAGATCGCCGTGGCGCTGGCTCTGACGGGCGCTGCCTGCCTCTCCGTCGTCGTTCTCATTCGCGGCTATGCCGCGCTCGTCGCCCGGACGACGGTCTACACCGTGACGACCCGGCGTGTCGTGATGCGGATCGGCGTCGCCTGGCCGGTCACCCTGAACCTGCCGCATGCCGAAATTGCAGGGGCTGGCGTTCGGGTCGACCGCGACGGAACCGGCGAGATCCCGCTGACGCTCGGCGGAACGGGCCGGATCGGCTACGTGCCGCTGTGGCCGCACGCCCGTCCCTGGCGCCTCTCCCGCCCGGAGCCGATGATGCGGGCCGTGCCGGATGTTGCCCAGGTCGCGGCGATCCTCGCCCGCGCGCTCGGATCGGGACCGCTCGGT
This sequence comes from uncultured Enterovirga sp., assembly GCA_964251455.1. Taxonomy (GTDB): domain Bacteria; phylum Pseudomonadota; class Alphaproteobacteria; order Rhizobiales; family Beijerinckiaceae; genus Enterovirga. The sequence goes on along the minus strand of CAXUKK010000077.1, from coordinate 903 downwards.
CGTGCCGCTGCGGCTCGGACCGAAGGCGCCGCAGCCCCCGATCGCGCGCACCACCCGGCCGCTGCCTGAGGATCTCGCCATGGCAACCACCTTCCATCCCGATCCTTTCCCGAAAGCTCCGCTTCTTGGGGCTGCAGGCGTCGTCACGATCGCGCTCCTGGCGGCGATCACGCCCCGCCTCCTGGGCGTGGGGAAGGTCACGGTCTCTCCAGGCGTGCCCATCTCGCAGCATGAACTCCGCTTCGAGGACGCGCCGGACGGGTCGGCGCTCGTCCGCGATGCCGCAAGCGGCAGCATCGTCATCGTTCTGGCGGCACAGACGAACCATTTCGTCCGCGGCACGGTGCGGGGTCTCGTCCGTGAGCGGAGGCGGGAGGGGATCGGATCCGTGCCACCGTTCCGGCTGAGTCGCCTTGCCGACGGACGCCTGACGCTGGAAGATCCTGCGACGCGCCGACGTATCGACCTGGACGCATTTGGGCGCTCGAATGTGGGTGCCTTTTCGGCCATCATGGATGCGGCCGAAAAGTCGAAGTGAGGTTCATGGTGTTTGGTGCGAGGCGGAGGATCGAGGTGCCCTGTACGGTCGAGATCGAGCAAACGCCGGAGAGCCTCCACGCTCACGTGGATCTCGAAGGGGCTGCGGCCGAGCCGGGCGACGAGGTGATCGTTCACGGCGCACCGAGCCGGATCCCGTTCGGTGAGAAGATGACGATCCGGTGCCGCGCGACCATCGTCAGGGCCGGCCCGCTGCAGCGGCTCAAGGCACGGTTCGAGGGCTACCTCGAACTGACGGAACTCTTCGAAGTCAGCTTCTCGCCCGGGAGACGATCATGATGGCCTCGGCCGAGGGCGGCATCGCCCCGAATGCCTCGACCCGCGAGGCGACCGACGACACGATCC
>CAXUKK010000076.1:0-9484 GCA_964251455.1 uncultured Enterovirga sp. | reverse complement strand
GATCACGGCCGATCATTTCGTGCCCGGCCAGTTCGTGGACGTCACCGGCACCACCCTCGGCAAGGGCTTCGCCGGCGGCATGAAGCGCTGGAACTTCGGCGGTCTGCGTGCCTCGCACGGTGTGTCGGTCTCCCACCGTTCAATCGGTGGCACCGGCGGCCGTCAGGATCCCGGCAAGACCTTCAAGAACAAGAAGATGCCTGGCCATCTCGGAGTCGAGCGGGTCACGACCCAGAACTTGCGCGTCGTCCGTACGGACGTCGAGCGTGGCCTGATCCTGGTCGAGGGCGCGGTCCCCGGACATGCCGGGGGCTACATCTTCATCAAGGACGCCGTGAAGCGGAAGGCTCCGGCCGACCTGCCGATGCCGGGCAAGTTCCGGACGAATGGTGGCGCTTCGGCTCCCGTCGAGACGGCCCCGGCGGCCGAGGAGAACGCGTGATGCAACTCGATGTGAAGACCTTTGGCGGCGAGAGTGCCGGCTCGGTCGAGCTCGACGACGCGATCTTCGGTCTCGAGCCCCGCAGCGACATTCTCGCCCGCATGGTGCGCTGGCAGCTCGCCAAGCGCCGCGCCGGTACTCACGCGGTGAAGAACCGTGCGGAGATCTGGCGCACCGGCAAGAAGATGTTCAAGCAGAAGGGCACCGGCAATGCCCGTCACGGCTCGGCGCGTGCGCCGCAGTTCCGCGGTGGTGGTCGTGCCTTCGGCCCGCAGGTCCGCTCGCATGAGCATGACCTTCCCAAGAAGGTCCGCGCTCTGGCTCTTCGTCACGCCCTGTCGACGAAGGCAAAGGACCAGACGCTGATCGTCGTCGACGATGCGCGGCTCGACGCGCCGAAGACGAAGGAGCTCAAGGATCAGTTCGGCAAGCTCGGGCTCGGTTCGGCGCTCATCATCTCGGGTGCCGAGGTCGAGGCCAATTTCGGTCTTGCCGCTCGCAACCTGCCCAACATCGACGTCCTGCCGGTCCAGGGCATCAACGTGTACGACATCCTTCGTCGCGACACGCTTGTGCTGACCCGGGCCGCCGTCGACGCGCTGGAGGCGCGCTTCAAATGAACGCGGATCCCCGTCATTACGACGTGATCGTGAGCCCGGTTATCACCGAGAAGGCCACGAACCTGTCGGAGCTGAACAAGGTCGTGTTCCGGGTCGCCCCCGGCGCGACGAAGCCCCAGATCAAGGAGGCCGTCGAGCGCCTCTTCGATGTCAAGGTCCTGGCCGTGAACACGCTGGTGACCAAGGGCAAGGAAAAGATCTTCCGCGGGCGGAAGGGCCGGCGTTCGGACGTGAAGAAAGCGATCGTGACTTTGGCCCAGGGCCAGTCGATCGACGTCACGACCGGGCTCTGAGCGAGGTCAAGGACCGAACATGGCACTGAAGTCATTCAAGCCGGTCACGCCTGGTCTTCGCCAGCTCGTGATCGTCGACCGGAGCGAGCTCTACAAGGGCAAGCCCGTCAAGAAGCTGACGGAGGGGAAGCACTCCTCCGGCGGCCGCAACCACCATGGCCGGATCACCGTCCGGTTCCGTGGCGGCGGCCATAAGCAGACCTATCGCTACGTCGATTTCAAGCGGCGCACGCATGCGAACGAGCCCGGCACGGTCGAGCGGATCGAATACGATCCCAACCGTACCGCATTCATCGCGCTGCTGAGCTATCCCGACGGCGAGCAGTCGTATATCCTCGCGCCTCAGCGCTTGGCGGTTGGCGACTCGGTCGTCTCCGGCAACCAGGTCGACATCAAGCCGGGCAACGCAATGCCGCTCGGCAACATGCCGATCGGCACGATCATCCACAATGTGGAACTGAAGATCGGTGGCGGCGGCGCCATGGCCCGCTCTGCCGGGACCTACGCTCAGATCGTGGGTCGCGATCAGGGCTACGTCACGGTCCGGCTGAATTCCGGCGAGCAGCGCCTGGTCCACGGCCAGTGCTATGCGTCGGTCGGTGCGGTTTCGAACCCGGACCACATGAACATCTCGATGGGCAAGGCGGGGCGCAACCGCTGGCTCGGACAGCGTCCGCATAACCGCGGCGTCACCATGAACCCGATCGACCACCCACATGGTGGTGGTGAGGGACGTACGTCGGGTGGTCGTCACCCGGTCACGCCATGGGGCAAGCCGACCAAGGGCGCGAAGACGCGGTCTAACAAGCGGACGGATCGGTTCATCGTGACGAGCCGTCACAACCGCAAGAAGAAGGGCTAAGGCGCGTCATGGCACGCTCGATCTGGAAGGGGCCGTTCGTTGACGGTTACCTGCTCAAGAAGGCCGACGCCGCCCGCAACGGCGGTGGTGGCCGCAATGAGGTCATCAAGATCTGGAGCCGCCGCTCCACGATCCTGCCCCACTTCGTGGGCCTGACCTTCGGCGTCTATAACGGGCGCAAGCACATCCCGGTCTACGTCTCCGAGGAGATGGTGGGCCACAAGTTCGGCGAGTTCTCGCCGACCCGCACCTTCAACGGCCACGCGGCCGACAAGAAGGCAAAGAGGCGCTGATATGGGCAAGGCCGCTACCCCGCGCGCGCTGCCGGAGAACGAGGCGAAAGCCGTCCTCCGCATGCTGCGCGTGTCGCCGCAGAAGCTGAACCTCCTCGCCCAGCTCATCCGGGGCAAGAAGGTCTCGACGGCGCTCGCCGATCTCGAGTTCTCGCGCAAGCGCATCGCCAAGGAGGTGCGCAAGTGCCTCGAGAGCGCAATCGCAAACGCCGAGAACAACCACGATCTCGATGTCGACGACCTCATCGTGAAGGAGGCCTTCGTCGGCAAGGCGCTTGTCCTCAAGCGTTTCCATGCGCGGGCCCGCGGTCGCGGTGCGCGAATCCTGAAACCGTTCTCGAACCTGACGATCGTGGTTCGCGAAACCCCCGCTGAAGCGGCCTGAGGTCAACTCATGGGTCAGAAAGTCAATCCGATCGGGCTCCGGCTCGGCATCAATCGGACGTGGGATTCCCGCTGGTACGCCGGCAAGGGCGAATACGCCCGCCTCATGCATGAGGACATGGCAATTCGTGCAGCGCTCACGAAGCAGCTGAAGCAGGCGGCGGTCTCCAAGATCGTCATCGAGCGTCCGCATCGGAAGTGCCGCGTCACGATCCACTCGGCTCGTCCGGGCGTCGTCATCGGCAAGAAGGGCGCCGACATCGACAAGCTGCGCAAGCTCGTCGGGTCGATGACGAAGGCCGAGGTCGCGATCAACATCGTCGAGGTGCGCAAGCCCGAGATCGATGCGGTTCTCGTGGCCGAGTCGATCGCGCAGCAGCTCGAGCGTCGCGTCGCTTTCCGTCGCGCCATGAAGCGTGCTGTCCAGTCCGCCATGCGCCTGGGCGCGCAGGGCATCCGGATCAACTGCTCCGGTCGTCTCGGCGGCGCCGAGATTGCGCGTCTCGAGTGGTATCGCGAGGGTCGCGTTCCGCTGCACACGCTTCGGGCCGACGTCGATTACGGCACCGCGACCGCCTTCACGACCTACGGGACGTGCGGGATCAAGGTGTGGATCTGCAAGGGCGAGATCCTCGAGCACGATCCGATGGCGCAGGACAAGCGCATGAACGAGGACACTGGCGGCCGGTCGACCGGTCGTCGCCCTGCCGAGCACGCGGCGTAAGCCGCGCCGCCGGCGAAAGGTTCAAGAGCGATGTTGCAACCGAAGAAGACGAAGTTCCGCCGCCAGTTCAAGGGCCGTATCCACGGCGTCGCGAAGGGTGGGACGGACTTGAATTTCGGCCAGTTCGGGCTCAAGTGCCTGGAGCCGGAGCGTGTGAACGCGCGTGAGATCGAGGCGGCCCGCCGCGCGATCACCCGCGAGATGAAGCGCCAGGGCCGCGTGTGGATCCGCATTTTCCCTGACGTGCCGGTCTCCAAGAAGCCGACCGAAGTCCGCATGGGCAAGGGCAAGGGCGCGGTCGAGTTCTGGGCCGCGCGCGTCAAGCCCGGCCGGATCATGTTCGAGATCGACGGCGTAGCCGAGGACGTCGCCCGCGAGGCGCTCCGTCTTGGCGCCGCCAAATTGTCGGTGCGCACGCGCTTCGTGCAGCGCATCGCCGAGTGAGGATGAGATGAAGACGACGCAGCGCTTCGGCGACCTCCAGCGGTTGTCCGCCGATCAGCTCCAGGACGAGCTCCTGTCGCTGAAGAAGGAGCAGTTCAACCTGCGCTTCCAGCGGGCCACTGGCCAGCTCGAGAACACGTCGCGAGTCCGGGTGGTCCGGCGCGACATCGCCCGCATCAAGACGCTGCAGAGCCGGCAGCGCGCGACCGCGCAGGCTTAAGGAGAACGTTATGCCAAAGCGCGTGCTGCAAGGCGTCGTGGTCAGCGACAAGGGCGAGAAGACGATCGTCGTGAAGGTGGAGCGTCGCTTCACGCACCCGGTCCTCAAGAAGACCGTCCGTCGCTCGAAGAACTATCACGCCCATGACGAGGCCAACGTCGCCAAGGTCGGCGACACGGTTTCGATCGAGGAGTCGAAGCCGTTCTCGAAGACGAAGACCTGGAAACTGGTCGACGGCAACGAGACGGAAGGCGGCGGTGGCCTGGTGTCGAGCGTCGTTGAGGGCGTGTCCTCGGTGGTCGACCGGGTGAAGTCGGCGGTCGGCCTCTCGTAGAGCCGACACATACTATCGCCGTGGGGCTTCGGTCCCGCGGTCGAACAAGGGCAGGGGACCGAGATCCCCGTCGGGCGTAGTCCGGATCTGACGATCGTCAGCCGGAAACCGACCGAGACAGAGAGAGGTTCGGATCTATGATCCAGATGCAGACGAATCTGGATGTCGCCGACAATTCCGGTGCGCGTCGCGTGATGTGCATCAAGGTGCTCGGCGGCTCGAAGCGCAAATACGCCGGCGTGGGCGACATCATCGTGGTCTCCGTGAAGGAGGCCATTCCGCGCGGCCGCGTGAAGAAGGGCGACGTCATGAAGGCGGTCGTCGTTCGCACAGCCAAGGACATCCGCCGCCCCGATGGTTCGGTGATCCGGTTCGACCGCAATGCGGCCGTGCTGATCAACAACCAGAAGGAGCCGGTCGGCACCCGTATCTTCGGGCCGGTTCCGCGCGAGCTTCGCGCCAAGAACCACATGAAGATCATCTCGCTGGCGCCGGAGGTGCTCTGATGGCCGCTAAGATCAAGAAGGGCGACAAGGTCGTCGTGCTGACGGGCCGGGATTCCGGCCGCAGCGGAGAGGTGATCTCCGTGGCGCCGAAGGACGAGAAGGCTCTCGTGCGCGGCGTCAACATGGTGAAGCGTCACCAGAAGCAGTCCATGAACCAGGAGGGCGGCATCATCTCGAAAGAGGCGCCGATCCACCTGTCGAACCTCGCACTCGCCGATCCCAAGGATGGCAAGCCGACGCGCGTCGGTTTCCGCGTCCTCGAAGACGGCCGCAAGGTGCGGTTCGCAAAGCGGTCCGGAGATCTGATCGATGCCTAAGTCACCCAAGACGCCGGCCGAGGCCGCGTCGCCTGCCGACGGCGTGGATGTGTCCTACGCTCCGCGCCTGCGTCAGCACTACGACGAGGTCGTGCGTGCGAAGCTGATCGAGGAGTTCGGGTACAAGAACCCGATGCAGGTCCCCAAGATCGACAAGATCGTCCTGAATATGGGCGTCGGCGAGTCGACCGCGGATTCGAAGAAGGCTTCGGTCGCCGCGGCCGACCTCGCGCTCATCGCCGGCCAGAAGCCGGTCGTGACGCGGGCCCGCAAGGCGATCGCGACCTTCAAGGTCCGCGAGAACATGCCGATCGGCGCCAAGGTCACGCTCCGGCGTGCCCGGATGTACGAGTTCCTGGACCGCCTTGTCACGATCGCGCTTCCCCGCGTTCGCGATTTCCGCGGCCTGAACCCGCGCTCGTTCGACGGTCGTGGCAACTACGCTCTCGGGATCAAGGAGCACCTGGTGTTCCCCGAGATCAACTACGACAAGGCCGAGCAGATCTGGGGCATGGACGTGGTCATCGCGACCACGGCCCAGACGGACGACGAGGCGCGCGCGCTCCTCAAGCACTTCAACTTCCCGTTCCGGCAGTGAGATCGTCTGCGACGCAGACTGCTCTCATACGCGGACACCGGAGATAGACCCAGATGGCGAAGAAGAGTTCGATCGAGAAGAACAAGGCCCGCAAGAAGCTGGTCCTGCGGTTCGCGTCCAAGCGCAAGGAGTTGCTTGCGGTCGCGAACGATCAGAGCCGGCAGATGGAAGAGCGGTTCGAGGCCCGGCTGAAGCTGGCCGAGATGCCGCGCAATTCCAGCCCCAATCGCGTCCGCAACCGGTGCGAGATCACGGGCCGTCCGCGCGCCTATTACCGGAAGCTGGGCATGTCGCGCATTGCGCTGCGTGAGCTTGGTTCCCAGGGCCTGATTCCAGGCCTTGTGAAGTCGAGCTGGTAAGGAGCGCCCGATATGTCGATGTCCGATCCGCTGGGCGATATGCTGACCCGCATCCGGAACGCGCAGATGCGCCGCCGGAACACCGTGCTGACCCCGGGCTCGCGCCTGCGGGCCAACGTCCTCGACGTGCTCAAGTCCGAAGGCTACATCCGCGACTATTCGACGGCGGATTACGGCAACGGCCGGACCGAGTTCACGATCGAGCTGAAATACTACGAGGGCGAGCCTGTGATCCGTCGGATCCAGCGCGTCTCCAAGCCCGGCCGCCGCGTCTACGCGTCGGTCGACAAGATGCCGCGCGTCGCAGACGGGCTCGGCGTCGTGATCGTGTCCACGCCCCAGGGCGTGATGGCCGACCACGAAGCGCGCGAGAAGAACGTCGGCGGCGAAGTGCTCTGCCAGATCTTCTAAGACGGCAGATCGGAACAAGGGAACGACGATGTCTCGTGTAGGCAAGAAGCCGGTTCCGGTGCCGTCTGGCGTTACCGCCACGGTGTCCGGGCAGCTCGTAAGCGTGAAGGGCCAGAAGGGCGAACTGTCCTTCGCGGTTCCGGACAAGGTCGCGGTCGTCATGGAAGACGGCGCCGTGAAGGTCGATCCGCGCGACCAGTCGAAGGAAGCTCGTTCGCTGTGGGGCACGTCGCGTGCCCAGGTCGCGAGCCTCATCCAGGGCGTGAGCCAGGGCTTCGAGAAGCGGCTCGAGATCAACGGCGTCGGCTATCGCGCCGCGATGGCCGGCAAGACGCTGAAGCTCGCTCTGGGCTACAGCCACGATGTCGATTACGAGGTGCCCGCTGGTCTCACGATCACGACGCCCCGTCCGACCGAGATCGTGATCGCCGGGATCGACAAGCAGAAGGTCGGCCAGGCGGCCGCCGAGATTCGCGACTTCCGCGGTCCTGAGCCCTACAAGGGCAAGGGCGTGAAGTACGCGGGCGAGTTCATCTTCCGCAAGGAAGGCAAGAAGAAGTAGGATCGCAGGACATGGCTACGAAGCAGAGCGTCGAGGAACGGCGCAAGGCGCGTGTCCGGCGCGCCATCCGGAAGGCAGCGAACGGGCGTCCGCGCCTGTCGGTGTTCCGTTCGTCGAAGCAGATCTACGCACAGATCATCGACGACGCGCAGGGTCGCACGCTTGCGTCCGCCTCCTCTCTCGAGAAGGACGTGAAGGGCAAGCTGAAGACCGGCGCGACGGTCGACGCCGCGCGCGAAATCGGCCGTTTGGTCGCCGAGCGTGCCGTCCAGGCCGGCGTCAAGTCGGTCGTGTTCGACCGCTCGGGCTACATCTACCACGGCCGCGTCAAGGCGCTGGCCGATGCCGCCCGCGAGGGCGGTCTCGACTTCTAAGACACAGGCACGTCGGCGGGCATTCACCAGAACGTCAAGCGAGCGGGCCGCCGCCCGCGTTGAGTTCAGACGGGAAAGATCATGGCAAGAGAACCACATTCAGGCGGCGGTGGCCGGCCTAACCGCGACCGGCGCGACAATCGCGAAGAGCGGGACAGCGAGTTCGTCGACAAGCTGGTCCACATCAACCGCGTGGCGAAGGTCGTGAAGGGCGGACGTCGCTTCGGCTTCGCCGCACTTGTCGTCGTCGGGGATCAGAAGGGTCGCGTCGGCTTCGGCCACGGCAAGGCCCGCGAGGTGCCCGAGGCAATCCGCAAGGCGACGGAAGCCGCGAAGCGCGGCCTGATCCGCGTGCCGCTGCGCGAGGGCCGCACGCTCCACCACGACGTCAATGGACGTTGGGGCGCGGGCAAGGTCATCCTCCGTGCCGCCCCGCAGGGTACCGGCATCATCGCCGGCGGCCCGATGCGCGCCGTCTTCGAGACGCTCGGCATGCAGGATGTCGTCGCGAAGTCGCTCGGCTCGTCGAACCCGTACAACCTGGTCCGGGCGACCTTCAGCGCCTTGAAGAACGAGGACAGCCCCCGTTCGGTCGCGGCGCGCCGCAATCTCAAGGTTTCCAGCCTCCAGTCACGCCGCCGCGATGCCGACATGTCGGACGGCGCCGGCGCCGATTCCTGATCGGAGGACGTCATGGCTGACCAGAACGGGACCGTCACGGTCCAACAGATCGGCTCGCCGATCCGCCGCGAGGCCAAGCAGCGCCAGACGCTGATCGGGCTTGGGCTCAACAAGCTGCGTCGCACGTCGACCCTCCCCGACAATTCCGCCACGCGCGGGATGATCGAGGCGGTGAAGCACCTCGTGCGCGTCGTCCCGGCTTCGGGCGAGCGGTGAGGAGACGAACATGAAACTCAACGATCTGCGCGACAACGAAGGCGCGACGAAGAACCGGATGCGTGTCGGCCGGGGCATCGGCTCCGGCAAGGGCAAGACCGGCGGACGTGGCGTCAAGGGTCAGAAGGCCCGCACCGGCGTTGCCATCAAGGGCTTCGAGGGCGGGCAGATGCCTCTCCATCGTCGCCTGCCGAAGCGCGGCTTCACGCCGCCGAATGCCAAACACTACAACGAGGTCAATCTCGGCCGCATCCAGACGGCGATCGAGGCGGGCAAGCTGGAAGCCGGCGCGACCGTGACGGTCGAGACGCTGGTTGCGGCTGGCGTGCTCTCGAAGCCGCGGGATGGCGTCCGTATCCTCGGCGGCGGCGAACTGACGACGGGCCTGGCCTTCGAGGTCGCCGGCACGTCGAAGTCTGCAGCCGAGGCGATTGCCAAGGCCGGCGGCTCCGTTACCGTGCTCGGCGGCGTCTCGCCGGAAGCGACGGCCTAAAGGGCCGCGCCAACCAAGACTTGAGAAGCGCCGGCCCGTACGCCAAATACGGGCCGGCCTCTCTGCGACCCAGGCGGTCGCCTCAGGATTGACCATATGGCATCGGCCGCCGAGCAACTCGCCTCCAACATCAATTTCGGCGCGATCGGCAAGGCCGAAGAGCTGAAGAAGCGCATTTGGTTCACCCTCGGTGCGCTGATCGTCTTCCGGCTCGGGACCTACATCCCGCTTCCCGGGATCGACACGGAAGCCTTGCGGCAGAGCTTCCAGCAGGCGAGCGGCGGCGTGCTCGGCCTCTTCAACATGTTCTCCGGCGGTGCCGTCGAGCGCATGGCGATCTTCGCGCTCAAC
>CAXUKK010000075.1:0-9498 GCA_964251455.1 uncultured Enterovirga sp. | reverse complement strand
GGAGCGTGGCGGGCACGGCAGCCAGGATGAGGAAGAGCACGAAGTAGGCTCGGCTGATCTGTTTCCAGCTGATTTGGTCGCGTTCGCTCACACAGAACCCTCGACGAGCAAGATTGCCGCTGTACGGCGGTGATCAGCGCAATAGCCAGGGCCGGGGTCGAGAGGCCCATTGCTGACCATGCGTGATTGCGAAGCGACCTGCGTACACCCGTGAGCTCGCCGGGCTCAACGTCTAGATGCGGCTTGGCCGACCTCACGCTGCTCGTCCCGCTGGGGCTCCGTCGATTGTGAGCAGCGGTGTAGCACGCCTACGCGTAAGGGCAGGCGCGGCTAAGCTGCCGTCTCCGCCCCGGCATGGTGCGCTGGGAAGGAGGCCCTGTCGCGCGAGAACCGCGAGTTGGGCTGGGGCGAAGTAAGCCGCTTCAGAGAGGTCTGATGTAGCGGCCCCGTACCCACCCCGCGCGCCAGCTGCCTTCGTCCTCTGGGTCGAGCCATACCTCGCACCAGCTGTTTCGAACAAGCCGCTGCTGTTTCGTGGCTGGCAAGCCACTGAGCGCATCAAGATGCACGCCGCCGGTGCAGCGGCCCGTGAGGCTGAGTAACGCCCCGTTCGGGTAGCCGACCAGCACTTTCGAGGTTGCTGCAGGAAAGGCGCGGATGTTGAGCACGTCCCCTGGAGGGACATCCACTGACTGCCAACCGAACAGGGCGGCTGCGAAGCTCGGGAGAGCGGTCGCACCAAGGATCGCCCCCGCAAACGCCAAAAGCACAGCAGCCCGCTTTAACATCTTTGTCTTCTCGGCTCTTTAGTGGATGGGAGTGTCCGTACCTGCTTTTGGCGCGCACAAGATTTCATTCTGATTTCGATGTCCGAGCGTCCTGGTCGGAGGTCTCTTCCCTTGCAGTGACCCTTGCCAGCCGGTTTGCTCCCGATCGTGGCTCGTGGGCAAAAGAAGGGAAGAGCCCCGGGGGGGCGGCGGCCTGACTGCCCAGCTCTCCGGGGTGGAAACCATCAAGGCCAGGAAGTCGTAGGTCTCCGCCGCGTTGTCGAGTTCAGGTGCCGGCCCTGAAAACGATCGCGGGCGTGCCATCTCTCCAGGTGGAGGAGACCGAAAGCTTGCCGGCGAACCCGCCACAGAAGTGTCGAAGCCCGTCCCGTGCAGCTCGGCAGCGAGCCAGAGCAGTCCGAAACCCAGATGCCGGGTGGATCGAGACCGTTATGCAGAAGCCACCATCGCGCATGTGCAGCGCTCCGAAGAAGTCCTGACTACGAAAAGCTCTCGCCGTCCGGTAAAGCCGCAATTAACGCAGTGCCTCTCGCCAGCCGGTTTTCCGCGGCGAAGTGCAAGACGCCGAATGTAGCTCGACCGGCCCGGCCATTGTAGCCGGGCCTCCTTAGCTCTCAAGCGAGGCTGCGGGCCGCTTAGTAGCAGACCTTCCGGTAGAACACGTCGCCGTAGACGTTCACGACGCGCTTGACGAAGCAATCATCGTAGGCGTGAGCGGCGGCGAGACCGATCGCGGCGGCTCCGAACCCAAATCCAATCCCAGAGCCCCAGCCGCCGCCGTAGCCCCACTTGCCGTGCTTGTGCCAGTTCGGCCCGTGGGGCTTCGGGAATTTGTGCGGCATGCCGAACTTGGCGGGGCCCTTCGGCATGTAGCCGCCGCCGGCGGAGGCAGTGCCGGAGGTTGCGCCGATGGCGGTCACGGCGAGCGTGAGGGAGAGGGCGGCACTGCAAAGCGAACGAGAGATCATGAGGTCCTCCTGTGTCTGTCTCCGGGGTTGTTTGCGTCCCGGACAGCCATTGGTCGCTGCAGGCAGAGGAAAGGTTCAAAGAGCGGTCGAACTTTTTTCCAGGCGACGTCTTGGTCAGGGACTGCGGATCGAGTCTGGCCGACAGCAGTCTGTGTGCTTCTGGTCAGGCGCATCGCGTAAGCCGACATTGCGCTCGCGCGCCGTGCACGCTGAGCCACGAAGTTCAAGAACCGTTTAGGAACGCAGCGCCGTGGGGCGCACCGATACAGGTTGCGGCTCGCCTGTCGTTCGTGGTCTTTGCCGCACTCCCGTTGCACCGCCAAATCGGAGCTCCTGCCCGAATGCTCGCCTTCTTTCGCCCGATCAGATCCGTCACGCTCGTCCTCGGCTTCGCCGTCGCGGCTTCCTCGTTCGGTCCATTGCCCGCGTCGGCACAAGACGGGGCCAGCTTGGCCGCTGCTCGCGAAGTGGTCGCGAAGATGCAGCCTGACCGGACGGCGCTCCTCGCGTCGATGGCAGCCCCGATGGTCCCGCTGATACAGCAGATGGGTGTCAGGGAGGCCGAAAAAGCCCAGGTGCTTGTCCAAGAGGTAATCCTCCCGACGCTCGCGGCGAACTACGCCAAGCTCCTAGACAGCCAAGCCAAGTCGTACGCGGCCGTGTTGTCCATCGCGGACCTGAAGGGCGTGGCAGCTTTCTACGACACACCAGCCGGGCGCAATTTCGTCACCGCCCAACCGCGGTTGGCTCAGGCGCAGCTCGCAGCCACGACTTCATGGATGCAGGGCATCGCTCCCGAGATGCAGGCAAAGCTGCAGCAGTCCATCAAGGCGCACGGCTGGTCGAAATAGCACGCGCTGGCGGCAGCGGTTTCAGGTAGCTGCCGCCATCACCGCGGCGCGGCCGGCGGTCGGACAGCGGCCTCGTTGTGAGACGTCTGGCTTCAGTTGAGACCATCCTTTGCACCTCGCCGGCTTAAGTCGCCCGCCGGGGGGGCGCCTCCAGGGCCTGCGGCACTGGAGAAGCATGAGTGCCTTCGCTTTCCGAAGGATTCCATTGCCGAACTAAGCGCCAGGCCTTCTTAATCGTTACGGGCGGCTGGGCGGCATCGATTTGAGAGAACAACATCCGGCTCTATGCAGCGCCGATGCCCGGCGTGCCGGCGCTTGTAGATTGCACCACGACGCGGTTCCGCCCGCCCTGCTTGGCCGCATAGAGTGCCAAGTCTGCGAACTTCAGCAGAGCGTCAAGTTGACTCACCTCATCGCCAACAGTCGCGCATCCGATGCTGACCGTCACCGGGACGGCAGTGTCATCGATCGTGGGAATCAAGGCCTCGACTGACCGACGAAGGCGATCGGCGACCAATTCAGCGCCTTGGAGGTCAACTGAAGGAAGCAGAACTGCGAATTCCTCCCCGCCGAGCCGTCCAATTGCGTCAATGGGCCGAAGCCCAATCTGCAGAATGCCGGCTACCTGTCTCAACACCTCATCTCCTGCGGCATGGCCGTAGGTGTCGTTGATCCGCTTGAAATGATCGATATCGATCATCAAAGCCGAGAGCGGCTGCCGGAAACGCGCCCAGCGCGCGCACTCCGCCTCACCCAGGTCGAAGAAGCGCGCGCGATTCGAGACGCCGGTCAGCTGGTCGGTGGTCAGCAGCCGGCGGATTTCCTCGCCTGTGGACTTTCGCTCCGTGACGTCTCGAAGCACGACTGAAAAGCCGGTCACTTCGCCGGTCCTTTCCTCGAATGCTGATACAAGGCTCTGGCACCAGTAACGCGAGCCGTCTTTGCGCCGGCGCCACCCCTCATCGATGTGCCAACCATCCCGGCGCGCAAGATCAACCTGCTGCAGCGCCCTGCCTTGCACAGCCTCGTCCGGAAAGTAGAAGACGTTCATCGTCCGGCCGACCACGTCTTTGCTCGAATAGCCGGTCTGCCGCTCTCCGGACGCGTTCCAGGCCCTGACCCGGCCCATCGCGTCCAGGGACAGGAGCGCGAAGTCGTTCACGCCTGCCAAGATAGTCGAGAACCAAGCTTCCGCCTCTTTCAACCGACGCTCCTGGGCAACCTGCTCGGATACGTCTGACACGATCGCCATGAAGCGATCGGCTTCGATCTTGTTGACCGAGCAGGCCAGCACATTCGCCGGTCCGTCCTCGCTTGGACGAATGTGAATGCGACGGTTCTCGAAAATAGGTCCGCGTTCCCCGGTGAATGCCGAAACCATGTAGCTTAAATCAGGCGCATAGGGCCCGAGCGCGTCGAGTAGGTTCGTCAGCCCCGAGCCCAGTGCGAGTGGCTGCAGAAGCTGAGCAGCGAACGGATTCATCAGAGACACGGTACCCGAAGCGTCCATCTCAACTAGCCCAACAGGGCACGTGTAGAGGAACTGAAGAAGGCGCTCGTTCTCCTCCACAAGACTCGCGAACTCGGTCGCGGTAGCAACGTCCATCGCTAGCGCTGGATCAGAAGATATCGGCGGAACGCGTCAGAGTCCTTCAACATCCGGAGCTTTACAGGGGTGGGTCGCATCTTGAGCGTGAGAACGTAATCAATCGTCGTGTCCAACTCCGCCTCGTCTTCGAAACGCTGGGCAACAAGGTAGTTGTTCATGCAAGGAGCGACGACGGAGAAGACGTGCCTGCCCATCACCTTGTCCGGCGAGAGCCCGGCCATGCGGGATTCCGCGGCGCTGTAAACGTCCACCGTTCCTTCATCGCTGAATCCGATAACGCCGAAGGGCAACCTGTCCAGCTCCTCTGGAGGTGCGCGGTCGACATCGGCGATCGAGCAGGTTGCAAAGTCCATTCCAGCACTCCCAAGGGCCGATGCACGCAGGCAAATCTCCCGAAGCGGATGCGCAAGGGAGTGTCTGTGCCCTATGTCTCGTTGGCTTCGGAGACAAGATCATTCGAGAGCGGAACAGGCTTTTGCCCCCGGCGGGACAAACTGGGATGCTGATCGTTCGCGTTCAACGGCTGGGATGGGCGCAAGCCAGCCGCGACCGGGTATGGCCGAGAGGGATCCGTCCGCTTTGGATGGCATCAGGCGGGAAGCCGAGGGCTTGTGGAGGCGGAGTTCCCGCCGAAATGCCGGCAGAACCATGAAGGGGCGGAGCCGGAACTCGTCGGTGGGTTGGACATTGGGAGCGTAGTTTAGCTGCAGTGCTGCCTTGTCGCGGCTCGTTCGCTGAGCAAATCGGCGCACGAGGGCTCATGAGGGCCTATTGGCAAACAATCCCGGGATTGAACAGGCTATGTCCGACCTCGTCGTGAAATCACCCATGCAATATCTCGACAAGGCCACGACGGCCTTGCGGGACCTCGGCATCATCCCGCCTCCCGCCATGGACGCACCGATCAACGGGCTCCTGCAGAAGATCTCCGACCTCGATCAAGACCGGATCGCAATCATCGCCCGCACCCTGGGCCAGACGAGCGTGTTCAACGAGGTCGTGCGCGAGCAGACCCAAGCTATGGATATCGGCGAGCGCTACCGCGAGATCACCGAGTCGTTCAACTCGATCCGGGACGACACGAAGAAGATGGTCGACCAGCTTGCGGACGAGAAGATCGACGTCCTGGAGCGGATCACCAACGTCTGGATGAAAATCTCGCGCGGCGACGTCGCTGATCGGTTCGACAAGATCAGAGACGTCTATCTCGACGTGACAAAATCGACTCGGGACCAGATCGACCGAGAGCAGATCATTCTCGATGCTTACCGGGACTTTCGCGGCGCGCTCAAGCACGCCGAGGTCATGGCCCTGGAGGTGCTGCGGACCGCCGAGCACAAGCTGGAAGACGCCAAGGCGGGACTGCGGAAGGCGGCCGACCTGGTCGGCAATTTCCAGGGCACGGAGGTGGCCGAGCGTGCCCGTCTCGAGCTGACGCGCGACGAGCATTTGCGCCGGACACAGGACGAGGAGAAGCGTTATCAAATCGCGAAAGATCTCTCGGACAACCTCACCATCAGCTACAATACGTCCGAGGTGATCATGGCGCGTCTGATGCAGATGACGAATGCAAAGGAGCGCGTCTATTCCCAGGCTGTCTCGTTCTTCTCGACCAACGATTCCGTCTTCACGGCGTTGAAGGCATCCTTCACGGGCATGTTCGGCTTGAACGAGGCGACCCGGACATTAAACGACATGAAGGAGGGCGTTTCGCGCAGCCTGGAGGTGCTGGCCGAAATCGGGGATCAGGTCGGCGAAGCCGCGGTCAAGGCGGGTTACGGCCCCACCATCCGGGCTGATGCGGTCAAGAAGCTCGTCGGCTCCGTCATCTCCTTCCAGGAGCACTCCCTGGAGATCATCGGGGAAATGCGCCGACTGTCGACGCAGAACTCGGCCGAAATCCGGGATGCTGTCGAGGATGGCAAGCGGCGGATCGCCCGTCTCGTCGCCGACGGGCAGGCCCTGCCGGCCCATGCCTGAGACGCTCGCCGCCACGGAGCCATCCGCCGGGAAGCCTCCCCAGAGACTCGACGAGCTTATGCTCGCGATGGACGTGGTGGACACGCTGCGCCATCAAGAAACGCTCGTCAGCCGCGAACTCAGCAAGGAGCAGCGCGACAGCCAGCTCCTTGAGCGCTTGCGGCAAATCTACCGTGGGCAGGGGATCGAGGTACCGGACCGAATTCTCCTCGAGGGGGTGCAGGCCCTCGAGGAGCAGCGCTTTGTCTATCATCCCCCTGGCCCGAGTTTCGCCCGCACTGTCGCTCGGGCATGGGTCAATCGCCGACAGATCGGGCGGGTCCTCCTGATCCTTGTCGCCCTTCTGGGTTGTGGCTGGGGCGCCTACCATTTCGGAGTGGCCGAGCCATCGCGCCGGCAGGCTGAGGAGGCGCAGCTTCGGGCCGAGAGGAACCGGGTCGAACTTGCCGAAAGGCTCCCGGCTGCTCTGACCCGCGGACATGAGGATGTGCTGCGGGAGGCGCAGGTACCGGTCGCGCGGGAACGGGCAGAACGAATCCTGGCGGACGGTAAGTCCGCCATCTCGGCCGGTGATGCCGAAGGGGCGCGGCAGGCGATCAGCGACCTCGAGGAGCTGCGGGCGGAGCTTCGCCGGGAGTATGTCCTGCGCATCGTCTCGCGTCCGGGCGAGCAGACGGGAGTATGGCGCGTGCCACAGCGGAACCCAACCGGCCGGAACTACTACCTGATCGTGGAGCCTCTCGCACCAGACGGGCGCATCCTCAGCCTCCCCGTGACCAGCGAGGAGAACGGCCGGACCGTGACCGCATCGAAGTGGGGCATCCGCGTGAGCGAGACCACAGCCATGCAGGTCCAGCGCGACAAGAACGACGACGGCATCGTGCAGCGCAACCGTCTTGGCGAGAAGCGCCGGGGCCAGCTGGACGTGGAGTATCTGATCCCGGTGCTCGGCGGTGCGATCACTCAATGGTAGCGCGATGATTTCGGGACGGCAGGCGCTCGCTCAGATCGAGCAGACGATCGACAAAGCGCGCCAGCAGGAGGCGCAGCTCGAGCGCAGCTACGCCGCTGCTACGGACGAAGTCGGCCGTCTCCGTCTTCAGCGCACGACCGCCTTCCGAGAGCTTGCGCGGCTGAAGCTCGACGCCATCACGAAGGAGAAAGTCGTCACGGAGCTGGACGCGGTCGAACGCCAGGCGGTCAGCCTCCTGGACAGCCGCAAGGAGACCCTGCGTCAGATTGCTGACCGTCGGGGGCGGGCGGGGGAACAGCTGAGGCAGGTCGAGACGGAGCGACAGGCCGCCATCGACGCCCTGCAGAGCGCGTTGAGTGGCGTCGAGGCCCTCCGCAAGGAGGTTGAGGCCAAAGCCAGTACCGATCCCGATTGGCTGAGCGCGAGGGGCCGCGTCGGCGAGGTCACTGGACAGGCGCAGGAGGCCGAGAAGAAGGCCGTCCAGGCGGAGATAGATCGGGACGAAAAGCGCCGGCCATACGAGGCCGACCCGCTGTTCATGTATCTGTGGAATCGTCAATTCGGCACCGCCGCGTACCGAGTTGGAGCTTTCGCGCGCTTTATGGATCGCTTGGTGGCGCGCGTGGTCGGCTACGACAAGGCGAGAGCCAATTACGCGCTGCTCAATGAAATTCCCGAGCGGTTGCGGGAGCATTCTCGCCGCATCATTGGAGAACTCAGGGAAGCGCGCGACCGGCTGACGGCTATCGAGCGGAAGGCACTTCTCGATGCTGGCGTCGAGCGGAGCGAGGCCGTCGCGGCCCAGGCCAAGTCGGCTGTGGGAGACGCCGAGCGCCGGCTCGCCAAGGGGCGCGAAGAGCTCGCTGCGCTGGACCGGTCCTTCGACACTTCGGGCCTGGACGGAGATGTGCCCTATCGTGAGGCAATCGAGATTCTGGCCGCTGCTGACGAGAAGGAGGATCTCAACCATCTCTACCAGGAGGCCCTGCGCACGCCCACGCCTCGCGACGAGGACATTGTCCGCCGCATTCAGGCCACAGACACCCAGATCAACCGCGCCCTGGGCCAAGCGGTGGATGCCCATCGCCAGGCGAAGGAAGTGGCGCAGCGCCGGGCACTGATCGAACGGGAATGGGACGCCCTACGTCATCAGGGCTTCGATACCCCGTATGGCAGCTTCGGCAACGAGGCCGCTCTAGGCAACATATTGGGGGGCGTCCTTACGGGAGCCCTCGGTGGCGCAATCCTGGGGCAAGTCCTGCGGGGCGGCTTTCATCAGGGGCCCAGCCCTTGGGACTCCGGCTTTGGCGGCGGCATCCCGTTTCCACCCCCGGACAGCTTTGGAACTGGGGGCTCATTCAGCGGTGACGAGTTCAGGACCGGCGGATCTTTCTGAAGTCCTGCTTGTCTGCAACTTGCTCCGGTGCCGAATCTGAGGACGCGCATTCTGAGTGCCGGACCCGCACGGCCCGAGGCACGTTGAGCTTCCGCGTCGAGCTTGGCCACACTCGCGCTCGGAGATGCGCAGTGTCGAACTATCCCGACCGCACCCAGCTTCAGGAAATCATCGCCGGGATGAAGGAAGGCGTGATCCTGATCGAGCCAGATCAGGTGATCACCTACGCCAATCATTCCGCGCTCGAAATGCACGGGGTCGGTCAGTTGGACGACCTCGGACGCTCGGTCGACGCGTACCTGTCGAACTACCTCATCCGGAGCCGAACGAAGCAGCCGCTCGAAAAAGGGCAGACGCCGATCGAGCGCGCCGCTGCCGGTGAATGGTTCGACGTTCTCGTCGAGGTCAGCCGCCGCGATCGTCCCGACCGGGACTGGGCGCACCGCGTTCGCAGCCTCGTCGTCAAGACGCCCGCTGGCCTGCCCGACTGCCATGTCCTGGTCGCGGCGGACATGACGGGCCATGTCGAGGCGGAGGAGCGCTTCGACCTCATGTTCTCAGCCAACCCAGCGCCGGCGGCGATCTGCCGTTTGTCCGACCTGCGTTTCGTCAAAGTGAACGAGGGCTTCCTCCATCTGTCCGGGTACGCCCATGAGGACGTGATCGGCCACTCCGTCTACGAGATCGACGTCCTCGAACGAGCTGAAAACCGGGAGCTGGCAATCCGCAAGCTCAAGGCAGGTGAGACCATTCCGCAGATGGAGGCCTGCCTGCGGTTCCCGAAAGACGCCGAGCATTACGTCATCGTCGCGGGCCAGCCACTGGAAGTGGGTTCCGAGCCCTGCATGCTGTTCACGTTCGCCGACCTGGAGGACAGGCACAAGGCCGAGGCTGCTCTTACCCGGAGCCAGGAGCGCTTCGCGAAATCATTCC
>CAXUKK010000074.1:0-9524 GCA_964251455.1 uncultured Enterovirga sp. | reverse complement strand
CCGACCCCGGTCGTCACGCCGCAGCCGATATAGCAGCTCGTCTTGAACGGCGCGTCGTCACGGATCTTCGCCACCGCGATCTCGGGCAGCACGGTGAAGTTCGAGAAGGTCGAGCAGCCCATGTAGTGGAACACGGTGTTGGCGCCGGCCCGCGCCGGAACGCTCTCGCAATGGAAGCGGCTGGTGCCGTCGGGCATCAGGCCCTGGCCTTGCGTCGAGCGTATCGCGGTGCAGAGGTTGGTGCGCTGCGAGAGGCAGCTTTTGCACTGGCGACATTCGGGCGTGTAGAGCGGGATGACATGGTCGCCGACCGCCACGCTGGTCACGCCCGAGCCGATCTCGCGCACGATGCCCGCGCCCTCATGGCCGAGGATCGCCGGGAACTTGCCCTCCGAATCCATGCCGGAGAGCGTGTAGGCATCGGTGTGGCAGATGCCGGTCGCCATGATCTCGACCAGCACTTCGCCGGCCTTCGGACCACCGATCTCGATCGTCTCGACCGTGAGGGGCTTGCCGGCCTCCCAGGCCACGGCGGCGCGCGTCTTCATGCTGTTTAGGTCCCGACAGGTTCGGGCCCGGTCCTAGCCGCAAACATGGGGGCGGACAACGAGAGGCCCGCCACCGGCGGGGCCGTACTGCCTTATTGCCGCGAGACGGCCACCGCGCTGACACCGGTCGCGACCGGACCTGTCACCGCTCCGATCAGTGCCAGGAACTTGCCGAGTTCCACGCTGCTCGCATTGGCGACGTACAGCACGTCCTTGTCGCGCATCTTGAAGGTGCGGGCGAGGAAGTAGCTCTTCGGGTCGCGCAGGCTCAGCCGGTAGATGACCGGGATGAGGCGCTCGCGCGCATCGATGTCGCGCCCGGGCGACAGCTCGCGGACGACGGACGGCGGCTCGAAACGCAGCAGGAAGATGCCGTCAGGGTCGGACCGGAAGTCGCTCAGGCCGCCTGCCTTGGCGATCGCCTCCTCCAGCGAAAGGCCGATCTTGCCGAACGGCACGACGGCGTTCGCGCCGATCGCTCCGAAGGTCGTGTAGGTCTGCGGTTCGCGCACCAGCGTCAGGATATCGCCCGGCCGCATGAAGACGTTTTCCTGGGGCGTGGCCAGGATGTTCTCGAGCGGCACCGTGACGGTGTTGTTGCCGCGCGTGAGGCGCACGAAGGTCTCGTGAACGGCGCCACGCACGCCGCCGGCCGTGCCGATCACGTCCATGATTCGGTCGCCACGGGGGGAAAGCGGTACGCGCGCGCCGTTGGTGACTTCGCCCGTGACCGTGACGCTGTTCGAGAGGGACCGCGTGACCGTGACGAGCGCCTGCGGCTCGATCGCCTTGCCGGCGAGACCCGAGAGCACGTTCCGTTCGACGTCGGCCGGCGTCATGCCGACGACGTTGATGCGGCCCGCATACGGGACGGCGATCGTTCCGTCCTGCGTGACCTGCTGATCCGGGATGATGGCGCTGCGCGAGCCGGCGCTGAACCGGTCAGTCACGGGCGCGGAGAACAGGCCACCGGCCGCGGCCTCCCAGACCGTGACACGGACCTCGTCGCCGACGCCAATTCGCAGCTGCGGGGCCGGGCGGTAATCGCCGAACCGGGTCCGGAGCGTGGGGCCCGGGTAGCGCGACAGGATCGACACGGTCCTGTCGTCGACATCGACGAGCACGTAGCGCTTCTCGATGTCGTTGTCGGCCATCTTGACGATGTCATCGCTTAGCGGACCCGTCGACGGCAGGCTGGAGCAACCAGCCAACGTCAGGGCGACACCGAGCGTCGCGATCCAAACCCTCACGCGTTCAAACCTCGTCTGGCGGACAATGAAACGGTTCCCCCGCCGGACCTTTGCCACCATTCGCCGGCCGGGCAAAGCCGGCGGCGGGGTGCCGGCGCAGAGCATCGCCCCTTGTCTCCGCTTTGACACACCGTGTCATCGCGGCGGATTGAAGCAAATTGTTCAATCCTAATTCACCTTTAAGGGACGGCGTTAAGAGAGTGAGAAGCCGTCGAACGCCAACTCGCCAGCTCACAGATGATCGAGAGCGTGGTTAACGGTTTCGAAGTGCGCCGCCCAATTCGGCGGCCGGTAATGCGACGCATGCATCGCCGACGGGCCGGCCGTGAACCCCCGAATCGCCTCGGCCCAGCCCGGTCCATCCAGCGGGTGAAGGTAGGTGGCGAACGTGCCCGCGACCTCCCGATGCACGGCGATGTCGGAGGCGAGAACAGGCGTCCCGACGCTCAAAGCCTCGACGATCGGGATGCCGTAGCCCTCGGCGAAGGACGGCATCAGGAGCGCGCGGGCGCCTGCGACGAGGTCCGCGAGCCCGGCGGTCGAAAGCCCGCTCGCCTCGAAGACATGGCCGCGGAGCGCCGTGCTGCGGTCGAGGAGATCGACGGCGGCCTCGCTCTCCCAGCCGCGCCGTCCGACGATCACCAGGGCGGGCGTGTCGGCCCCGAGTTGCCCGGCCAGTTCGCGCCAGACCTGGAGCAGGAGAAGGTGGTTCTTGCGGGCCTCGATGGTGCTGCAGATGACGAAATAGGGCCGCCCCACGGATCCCTCCCGGGGCGTCGCCAGGAAGGTCGGCTCGACCGCGAGAGGTGCCACCGTGACGGGTGGAGCGGCCAGGCCGACGTCCCGGCAATACGCCGAGAACCGCTGGCCGACATCGGCCGAATTGACGAGAACCGCTGCCGCGTGGCGCGAAACCGTTTCCATCCGGACACGGTGGCGCCGGTCCTCGCCCGGCACGACGTATTCCGGGAAGTCGATCGGGATCAGGTCGTGGACGAAGAACACCGGTCGGACATCCGGCCGCCTGTCGAGCCACGTGAAATGCTCCGGCCGGTCGAGCCGGAGATGCGAGGTATGGAGGTAGATCGCATCGCGGGGCGCCTGCTCGGCCGAACGCCATCGGAAACCGGCAGCCTTGATCACCTGGTCCGCGACCTCGTGCTTCAGCCTGGGCAGGCGGCCGGCGGCCTTGCTCCGGGCCGGACCCGGAATCGCCGCCTCGCCGGCGAGCCTGCGGCGGAGGTCCGCCAGGACGGGATCGCGGTCGGCCGGCATGTCCTCGCGCCACCGTTCCGTGATGGTCCGGATGAGGGCTTCGCGCTTGTCGTCGGGGAGAAGCCGGGGCCCGAAATAGCCGATGCCGATCGCGAGGCGGTCCGGTTCCCCGGTCAGGAAGTGGCGCGCATAGGCGAGGTCGACCCGGTCGATCCCGCTCGGGCTCGGGTGCTTCAGGCGGGTGAGAAGCCGGGTCGTGTCGACGAGGATCGGACGCTTTGTCATGCGGCCGCCGCCGGCTCGACCGCCACGGGTGCGCGGCACAGCGTCATCATCATGCGCCCGAGCGCGTCGGCGCTCATCGGGCGCGTCTCGCCGTGTCCAAGCGACCGTCCCGCGTCGAAGGCCAGCACGGCGTAATCCGTTTCGGGTTCGCGAGTCGGCAGGAGCCCGGGCAGGATCGGCGGATGGTCGCCGAAGAAGCAGAGTAGCGTGCGGCCGGACCTGAGCGACAGGCCGTCGAGCAGGAGGCTGATCGCCCTGTCGGCATTGGCGACGTGCCGGAGATACTGCCGCGTCGGGTCCGGCTCGTCCGGGAGGCGCCCGACGACCCACGGCCCGTGATTCTCCATGGTGATCGCCGTGACGAGCGCCCGGCCGGGCATGCCGTCCGCCTCGGCCAGAATGGCCTCCATCATGGCGCGGTCACTCACATAGGGGCCGAAACGGTCGGCTTCGGCGAAATCGTCCTCGAACATCAGGCGCTCGAAGCCGAGCCGCGGCACCACCTTCGCGCGGCCGAAGAAGCCCGCCCGGAAGGGGTGCATGAACAGGGTCGCGAAGCCGCGCGCCGCGAGCGCATGCGCCAGGCTCGCGGGGGCGGGACCACGCCGGCCGAGGTAGGGGTCGAAGCTCCGGAAGCCGAGATCCGAATCGGAGAGCCCGGTCAGGACGGCATGCTCGGTCCGCATCGTGAAGGCGCCGCAGGCCGGGACCCGCAAGGGACCGTGCAGCATGGCGAGGTCCCGCGCCCGCGCCAGGCCGGGCATCGCGGCATCCGACAGCCCGCAACGGGCCGGATCGAGGAAGGATTCGAACTGGATGACGATCACGAGGTCCGGGTCGAACGCCGGGAAGGTCGGCAGGCTCGCATCGGCATCGCGGACGGGGGGGAAGGCCGTCGCGACCTGCCCGCGCCAGCGCAGCGCATAGGCGACGAGCGTGAGGAGGAGCCCCCACCCGGCGAGGTGCCGCTCGGGGTCTGGATGCGGCAGGACCCGTGCAAACCAGCCAGCGACCGGGTCGCGCGACGCGGCCCGCCAGCCGAGCGCGATCCCGCCGAGCACCAGGAAGATCGCGGCGAGCGAGCCGAGCGGTGACAGGACCGTGTAGGCCGGCTCGAGCCAGAGCCAGGTGCCGACGAGCGCCAGGAACGCGGCCGCGCCGCCAAGGAAGGGCGGCTTCAGCAGGAAGTCTGTGTAGTAGAGATCCGGATGGCGGATGATCATCTCGATCAGGCCGAAATCCGAGAACGAGAGCGGCTCGCCGATGAGCTGGCGCTTACGGATCGAGATCACCGTCATGACCGCGACCGTGATCAGGCAGGCGGTGCCCGCGAGGATCGGACGGCCCCAGATGCCGAGCCAGAACAGGTAAAGCACGGCGAACGCGGCCAGCCGCGCCGGCAGCGCGGCAGCGGAGATACGCGGGGCGGGCCGCAGCGCGGCCAACCGCTCGACCGCGATGCTCGCCGCGAAGGCCGCAAGGCAGGAGATGGGCGCCAGGATCATGAGCCGGGGCCGACGGGGCCGCGGACCGCGCCCTTCATGCGGCGGAGAAGCCGGCCGATCGGTGTCAGCAGCGCGTGCCGCGTCCGCACATAGGCGGCGCGGGCGGCGGCCCGGGATTCCGGGATATGCTGCGCAGCATCGCGGGCCGCGGCGAGCCGCCGGACCAGGATTTCGGGCGGGCAGCGCTGCCCGGTGACGGGGTCGATGTAGCGCGGATAGAGGATGAGGGCGCCGGCCACGAGTTCGTCCAGACTGAGGCGGCGGATGCGGCGCGCCAGCGGATCGCGATCCGTCGTCAGGCCCCAGCCGGCATAGAAGGGCCGCCCGTGCACGACCGTGTGCCGGCCGCGCAGCAGCGCCTCGAACCCGGCGAGCGACGTCATGGTCTCGACGGATTGGACCCGGTCCAGGAGGTCTACGATCGCGACGTCGCCGATGACCCGGTCGGCGAGCGGGCCCGTCTGGTCGGGCGCGAGCTTGCCGCGACGCAGACCGGCCTCGACGTCGGGATGGGGCTTGAAGATCAGGAAAGCATCCGGATTGTCGCGGCGCGCCGCCTGCAGGAGCGCCAGGTTGGTCGGCGTTCCGGGCGAGCCGAGGAGCACGGAGGCGTCGTCCTCGACCTGTCCCGGCACGAGCACGACCTTGCGGTCGCCAGGCAGGTCATCGAGCGACGAGGCGCGACCGACATTGTACTTGCTCAGCCGGAGCGCGACCACCTCCTGGCGCAAAGCGGCCGCGCGGGCGACGAGATCGGGTCCGAATTCGGCGTTGGCCAGGATGTGTTCAAGATCGCTTTCCTGGCGCGGGTCGTAGTAGATGCCGCGCCCGTCGAGCACGCAGGACGCGCCGGGCAGGAAGGCCGCCCCGAGCCCGACCGAGCGGAGGAAGCCGTCCTCCATGCGCAGCAGCGGGATGCCGGCCGCGTCGGCCGCGGCCGCAAGACGCCCCGGCATGCGGGTTTCCCAGGCGACCACGCGGCCGGCCGTCGCCCGGGCGGCCTCGACCGCCTTCCGGTCCGAGCCGCACATCACGGCCGGGCCGTCCGGCCCGTCCAGGAAGCGCGCCACCGGCTTCGCCTTCCAGCGCGAGACTCCGACGCAATAGCTCCGGCGATCGTTCTCGAGGAACCGGTCCCGCAGCCAGGCGAGCTGGTCCGCTGCCGTCAGGACGTCGGTTTCGCGCCGGGTCCAGGCATCGAGATAGGTTGGTTCGTCGAGGAACCGGCGGCGGAACAGCACCTCCGGAGCCTCCTGTTCGGCCGCGCCGTCGAGGTTGCACCCCGCGAGGCGCGCCAGGACGGCAAGGTCGCCGTCCGGCGCATAGACGCGGCGTGCGGCCTCGAGGGGCGCCCAGGGATTGATCCCGGAAAGGGCCCGGACCCCTGGCTGGCCGGCAGCCACCGCGCCCGCGAGCGAGGCCGGCATGCGGGAATCCGCCATGACGGAGATGGGTATGCCTGGATTGTCCTGGGCCGCGCGGCGCAGCAGCTCGAGGGCGGCGGCCTTTCCGCCTGCGCCCGCGACCACGAGCACCAGCTCTCGCTCGGCAAGATCGTCGGGAAGGCGATCGCGCCCGTCGTTGCGCCACGACAGCCGGAGGCGGCGCAAGGCTGCGATCCCCTCTGCCGGCGTCACGGTCCCGCTCGCCTGGGGCGCGTGCCCGGCGATCACGAGGCTCAGGGGCGGCGCGTCTCCGTCCGGCCGCACGGATCGGATAGGACCGGTGCCGACGGCGCGGACCGGAACGCCCCTGAGGGCAGCGTAGCGCCGCGCCAACGCGCCGGCCGGTCCCGTCCAGGCCAGCACCTGGCCCGCACGGCCCGGCGACGCCGGGGCCCAGACGGGCTCCAGGCCGAGGATCGTCCCGATCTCGTCCCGCATTGCCCAGAGTTCGCGGGACAGAATGCCGATTCGGTCAGTCATCAGAACTCGTTGCGGAAAAGCCCCGCCGCTCGAAAAACCTGGACAACGCGAGCGTCTTTCCACATGGTCCGTCAATTCGGGGGTGCTTAGCCGTGGCGCCCCCCGTTGGAAACCTCAAAGTCAGCCCGCTATGGTTCGGCCAGAAGCTCTGGGGCCGGGGCTTGGGCGGAACGGACCTGTCGATTGAGCGTGGCTGAACCTGCACCTGCGAAGACGGCGTCGCCGCGGACGTTCCTCTTTCTCCAGGGCTTGGCGTCCCCCTTCTTCGCCGAACTGGCCCGGACGCTCCTGGCGCGGGGCCATCGCGTGCGCCGCATCAACATCTCGCTCGGCGACGAGCTGTTCTGGCGCCTGCCGGCGACCAACTATCGCGGCAGCCTGTTGAACTGGCGCGGCTTCCTGGCGGGCTTCCTGGCGCGCGAGACGATCACGGACATCGTCCTGTTCGGCGATTGCCGGCCCTATCACCGGGTCGCCATCAGCCTGGCGACGCACCGGCGCATCCAGGTCCATGTCTGCGAAGAGGGCTATATTCGGCCGCACTGGGTCACGGTCGAGCGCGGCGGCGTCAACGGCTATTCGTCGCTCCCACGCCATCCGGAGACCATCCGGGCGCTCGCGGCGGCGCTGCCGGACGCCGTCGAGGTGCCGTTCGCGGGCAGCTTCGCGCGCCGCGCCGCCTGGGACGTCAGCTACAACGTCGCCAACATGCTCGGGCGACCGGTCTATATGGGCTACCGCCGCCACCGCCCGAACCACGTGCTGGTGGAATATGCGGGCTGGCTGAAGCGGCTGACGCGACGCAAGCGCACCGTCTCGCATGCCGAGGCCGAGGCCGCGAAGGCGCTCGCCCACCCGCACGGCTTCTATCTCGTGCCGCTGCAACTCGACTCCGACTACCAGATCCGGGTCCATTCCCAGTACGCTCTGCTGGGCGAGTTCCTCGACGAGGTGTTCGCGTCCTTCGCCAGGCACGCGCCGTCCGGGCCCGAGCTCCTGGTGAAAGTCCATCCCCTCGATAACGGTCTCATCGAGCGGCCGGCGCAGGTGATGGCGCTCGCCGCGAAGCACGGCATCGCGGGCCGGGTGCGGTGCATCGACGGCGGCCACCTGCCGACGCTCCTGGAGCGCACGCTCGGCGTGATCGTCGTCAATTCGACCGTCGGCCTCACGGCGATCGAGGTTGGGCGGCCGACCATTGCGCTCGGCACCTCGATCTACGACGTGCGCGGACTCGCCTTCCAGGACGGGCTGGACCGGTTCTGGACCGAGCTGACGCCGCCGGAGACCACGCTGGTCGCGGCGTTCCGCAAGCTTGTCATCAACCGTACGCAGGTGAATGGCGGCTTCTTCTGCAAGACCGGCGTCGAGCTGGCGGTGCGGAACACGGCGGACCGGCTCGAGGCCGAGAAGCCGTTCTGGCATTTCGCGTCGGCCGAGGGGCATGAGCCGGCACCCGTCGCCGACATCTACGGCCGGCCGCTCCCGGCCGAATGACGCCACGCGGCATCGTCGTCACGGGCGCGTCGCGCGGCATCGGGGCGGCGCTCGCCCGCGCCTATGCGGGGCCGGGCGTGACGCTGGGTCTCGTCGCCCGCAACACCGGGACGCTCCGGGAGACGGCCGACCATTGTCGGGAGCTCGGCTCCGCCGTCGTCGAGATCGCGGTCGACATCCGCGATCGTGACGAGATTCGCGCTCGCCTTCTCGACTTCGATGCCGCCTGCCCGGTCGACCTCGTCGTGGCCAATGCGGGCGTGCAACTCCGCAGCGGCGATGATGCCGCGACCGAGAGCGCCACGTATGGCGAGCTCGACGTCAATCTCACGGGCGCGCTGAACAGCACCCTGCCGTTCATCCCGGCCATGCGGGCGCGGGGCCGGGGCCAGATCGCCTTCATGAGCTCGCTCGCCGGCTACGCGCCGCTGCCCGATTCGCCGGGCTACAGCGCCTCGAAGGCGGCCCTGATCGCCTATGGGCTGGCGTCGCGCGAGCGCCTGCGCGGCTCGGGGGTCAGCGTGTGCGTCGCCTGCCCGGGCTACGTGGCGACCGACATGGGCGCGCGCTTCAAGGGCTGGCGGCCGCTGAGCATGACGCCGGACGAGGCGGCCCGGCACATCCGGCGCGGGCTGGAGCGCGACCGCGCGATCATCGCGTTCCCGCGCTCACTGGCCTTGCTGGCCCGGCTCTCGGCCCTCGTGCCCGAGCCGGTGCGCCGGCCGTTCATGGGCGGTTTTCGGGTCACCTACGAGTGACGCGTCACCACTCGTAGTCGCTGCCGATGCCGACCGAGGTCGCGCCGTTCGAGCCGACGTCGCCCTTCACCTTGATGTCGTCCGTGATCCGGAGGTCGACGCCGACGCCCGTGCTGGCGGCGCTGCCGCCGGCGCGGACCCCGATGCTGATCCGGTCGTTCAGCGCGCGGTTCAGGCCGACGCCGGGGCCCGAGGAGGCGCCGAGGTTGACGTCCAGCCCCTGCAGCCCGAGCGACTTGCGCAGATCCTCGAAGCTGTCGCCGCCGCCGCCGTACTGGGCCGCCGCCTGGGCGAGCGAGAGCGCCTGGAGGGCGGTCAGCTGCCCGGAGGGCGAGTTGAACAGGAGGCGCGACAGGATCTCGTCGCGCGGCAGGTCCGGGCTCGACCGGAACTCGAAGGCGGGCTCGTTCGCCGGGCCCGTGATGGCGATCTCGATCGCGGCTCCCCCCGCGCTCGTTCCGGCCAGGAAGTCGAGCTCCGGCGTGAGCTCCCCCGAGAAGGTGAGGCGTCCGCGCGAGAATTCGAGCCGCGACGAGACGAT
>CAXUKK010000073.1:6327-9537 GCA_964251455.1 uncultured Enterovirga sp. | reverse complement strand
GACCGACGGCTCGGTCGTGACGGACTTCGCGCATGACGTGAAGGCGTGCGCGCTCGGCCAGGCCTCGTCATCCATCATGGCGCGCCACGTGGTGGGCTCGAGCCTGGCCGAACTCCGCGACCTTCGGGAGACCATGCGGAAGATGCTGAAGGAGAACGGGCCGGCGCCGACGGGTCGTTGGGCGGACCTCGCGGCGCTCGAGCCCGTGCGCGACTACAAGGCGCGCCACGCCTCGACCATGCTGACCTTCGACGCCGTCGTCGAGGCGCTGGACCAGGCCGAGGCACGCCGGAGCGCGACACGCGACGCGGCCGCGTGAGTGGAGCGAGCCTGGGCGCCACGGCTGCCCGGCATCTCGCGACAGGCCTGATCCGCGTCTACCAGCTCACGTTTTCGGCGATCGCAGGCCGCACCTGCCGGCACCTTCCGACCTGCTCGGACTACACGGTGGAGGCCGTCCAGCGTCATGGGGTCTGGCCGGGAGCCTGGATGGGCGCGGCGCGGATCTGCCGTTGCGGGCCGGGCGGCACGTCCGGGCTCGACTTCGTGTGCGAGGCGCTTCCGCCGCGTTCGGCCTGGTACCTGCCCTGGCGCTACGGCCGCTGGCGCGGCACGAATTCCGAGCCGCCGTCGCGAGGTTGATCCCGCTCCTCAGGTCCCTTTGGCCAGGACCTCGATGTCGCGGTCGAGGCCGCTCTCGACCTTGAACTCGCGCGTGTAGACGCGGCCGTCATGCCGGGCGATGACCGTGTACTCGCCCTCGGCCAGCGTCACGCTCGGGAAGGCGCCGATCGCCTCGCGAATGACGTCGCCGCCCGGCGTGAGCACGCTGAAGGCCGTACCCGCAAAAGCCTCGCCCCCCGCGCCGGCTACGAGCTTCAGCGTGAGCGTCGCGGCGCGATGGTTCACCGTGGCTTCGGTCAGCCGCCCGGCGTCGACCTTCAGGTCGACCCGCATGATCGCGTTCGACTCCCCGTATGTCGAAACGACATGGTAGTTGCCCTCCGGCAGTCGCACGATCTCGCCGGCCTTGATGTTGCCCATCACGAGACGGCCTTCGCTGTCGTTGCCGACCGGCAGGAAGATCGAGAAGCTGAGGCGGTTCGCGCCGATCGGCACGTCGCCGATCGCGCCCGACATCTTCAGGGCACCGCCATTGATCGCGAGGCGCTCGGACGTGCCCCAATTCGACACTGCCACGCGCTTGAAGGCCGTCGCGAAGCCGTAAGCCACGTGGACCGTGTAGGTGCCTGGCGAGAGCGAAATGGTAGGCGCGGCCGCGCTCGATTTCGCCACGAGCTTGGGCCGACCCTCCACGCCGCTTTCAGCGAAGACGCGCCAGGCGAGTCCGGACCGGATCGGCCGCTGGTCCGTGCCGAAGACGGCGCTGAGAGACAGGTTTGCGGCATCGACCGGCGGCTGGACCGGGCTGCTCGGCGGAGGCGGAGCAGCGCGAAGGTCGGCTCCAGGTTCCACCGTCGGAGCCGGACCTGTTTGTGCCAGGACGTTCGGGGCGAGGAGGCCGATCAGCGCCGCGGCAAGTACGAACCCTCTCGACCTCATGACTACCCCGTTCAGCGGGTCAGCGTCTCCGCCTCGCCGTCTTGCAATCCGATAAGCCCACTCGCGGCAGAGACCAGATTTGCGACCGAGAGCGGCCGGAAGTGGAACTCGACCCGGTGGTGTCCCGCCGGGACTTCGACACCGCGGAAGAGCAGGTTCGCCCGCAGCAACCGTGCCGGCTTCCCGTCCACCGTCACTTCCCAACCGGGATAATAGATGTCGTGCAGGACGACGATGCTGTTGCGGTCCGTATCCACGTCGAGTGAGACCTCATTGCGGCGATAGCCGCTGATCTTCACCGAGCCGTTTGCCGGGTCCGGCTCCGCCGCGCTGTCGCGGACGCCGAAATCGCCATTGAGGCCCGCCGCCTGATCCGACTCGATCAGAGCCGCGGATCGGCGGTCGAATTCCGGCATCTCCTCCTCGGACAGCACCTTCTCCGACTCGACCGGGATCGCGTGCGTCGCCAGATAGGCGCGCGGCGCACTCGGGCTGAGCTGGTAGACCCACATGGAAGCGGATCCGTAGAGCAGCTTGGCAGTCGGCAGGCGCGGGAAGTGGCGCGGCAGCTTTTCGACCGGGCGGTCCAGGACCAGGTATTCGAGCCCGAGCAGGCTGGCGAGCCGGCAGCGATAACCGCGGAACGTGCCGGGAAACTGGCGCAGGTTCGGATCGACGGCGTTCTCGCCCGGGCCGATCGCACGCTCGTAATCCGCGAGCCGGAGCGGGTTGTAGCCGATCGTATCCTCGAGCTCGAGCACCATGGAGGCGTTCTGCCAGGCGCCGCCAAGGCCGAGGATCTCCACGCGCGGGCGCTCGCCGCGGGCATGGCGCTCGGCCAGCTCTCCCTTGAGAACCTGCAGGCCGCGCAACTGCTCGGCCGGCAGCTCGCGGAAGACGGCATAGCGTTCGGCCGGCTCGGCATTGAGCGCCGAGGCCGCGTTGCGCCAGATCAGCTCCCCGCCGGTGAACGCCGCGACGAGCGCTGCTGCCACCGCTCGCCAGCGGCGGTCGGTGCCGTAGCGCAGCAGCAGGAAGACGAGCCCGCCTGCGAGCGTCAGGCCGAGCGCGATTTCGGCGCCCGCCGCGGCGCCCTGGTTCGCGCGCAGGCCGAAGGTGAGGCCGGACAGGATCGCGGCCGTCACGAGCGCGATGGCGCAGGCGACGAGCACGGCGGCAAGCGGCGAGCGGCGCATCTGCGCGAAAACCGGGTTGCCGTCGTTCAGGAAGCGGTGGACGAGGTAGCCGCTCGCAAAGGCCAGCACGATGTTGATGAGGAAGGTCGCATCCGCCGGGCGCCGGTAGAGCGCGATCCCGGGCAGGTTGTCGAACACGATCGAGAAGGCGGGCGTGTAGCGGCCGAGCGCGTAGAGCACCGCGACCAACCCGACGATCAGGAAGAACCGGAACTCGCGGGCGAGAAGGCGTCCTCCGGCGAGCCCGTGCCAGATCAGCAGGACGGCCGGTGCCGTGCCGGCGAACAGATAATTCGTCGCGCGGTCGGTCCAGGTTCCCTCGACAAGCGAGTGCCAGTCCGGACCCCAATAATCATAGGTCCACCGCAAGGAGCCGAACACGTTGGCGAACAGGATGGTCGCGAGGCTTTCGGGCGGCAGCGACCCCATGGCCGCGACACCGAAGCCGAAG
>CAXUKK010000073.1:0-6317 GCA_964251455.1 uncultured Enterovirga sp. | reverse complement strand
CGTCGAGGTGGCGAGGAGCTGCATCGTCAGAACGACCGGGACCGCCAGCAGCGCCGCCCCCACGAAACCGGCCGCCAGGAGGATGCCGGCGCGCGCCCGCAGGTAATCCAGCGTGCGTCCCGACAAGACCGCCTGATGGATGACGACGCCGATCAGCATCAAGGCGGTCAGGAACGCGACCTGGTCGCGCCCTAGGACCACGAGGGTCGCGACCGCGGCGAACCCGCAAGCGAAGCGATACGATACGCGGTCCAGCGCCTCCTCTAGCAGGAGCAGCGCAAGCGGGAACATGCCGTAGCCGAAGATCATGCCCGTATGCTGCAGCCTGGCCGAGGCCGAGCCGCCGAGCACGAAGATCGCCACCGCGACGAACGCGCCTTCCGGACGCCAGCCGCGCCGCGCGAACAGCCACAGCATCGCCAGCGCGCCGGGCAGGAAATGGGCGAAGACCACGAGGTCGAACAGCTGCATGGACGGAGCGGGCACCAGCCAGCCGAACAGCAGCATCGTCGGCGTGAACAGCAATGCTTGGGGATCGGCGACCGCCGGATGGCCGCTGAAATGGTACGGGTTCCAGAGCGGCAACTCGCCATTCGCGAGCGCTTCGCCGAGGTAACGGAGCATGGGGTAGAAGTGGTTCTTCGAATCCCACGGAACGACGCTGCCGGTCAGGGGCCAGGCGAGTGCCGCGCAGGTCCAGAAGCCGAGGACGGCGCAGATCGCCAGGATCCATTGCCGGCGCGACCACACGCCACTGGCTCGCCGCAGCGGCTCGACGTCGAGCGGGAGATTCTGAGCGACAGGGAGCGGGAAAGCACCCCCGCCCATCGGGCCAACGAATTCAGCGCGCATCGGAGGACGAGGCGGTCGACAGTGACATCCGGGACAAGCGCGAGCTCATCTCCTGGTCGGTTGTGCTCCCGGGACCTTTCGGGCCCGTCTTGAACGCGTGCGACACCTGTACATCCCCTGAGGCCGCCGACCCTGCCACGGCCTTCGCTCCTGCCTGATCCGTTTGCTCTGAACGGGACACAAGTGGCAGGGAGATGACAGACATGAGGGTCTCGGCCCCTCGCAGCACGACCTGATGGTTCTATCCTGCGAGCGGGCTTCTTCTTGCACTCCTCGGCTGAAGGTAAAATGAACGACCAATTGGCTCTTTTGGCCCGGCGGCGCTCGGTGCCGCCCCACCTGATGACGGGTCCTGGACCCGATGCCGCTGAACTCGACACGCTGCTGACGATCGCTGCGCGGGTGCCGGATCACGGCAAGCTCGCACCCTGGCGGTTCATCGTCATTGCGGGAGAGGCGCGGGAGCGCATCGGCGAGACGATCGCGGCGGCGTACAAGGCCGATGACCCGGGTGCCGACGAGGAGCGCGTCGCGACCGAGCGGCGCAGGCTCGCGCGGGCCCCGCTCGTCGTCGCGGTGGTTTCGACCGCTCGGCCGCATGGGAAGATCCCGGAATGGGAGCAGGTGCTCTCGGCCGGCGCGGTGTGCATGAACCTGATCGTCGCCGCAAACCTCCTTGGTTTTGCGACCGCCTGGCTCTCCGAGTGGTACGGGTTCGACCGCCGCATCCTCGACGCCCTCGGGCTTGCGCCCCACGAGGAGCTTGCCGGATTCATCCATATCGGCCGGGCGAGCGAGGTTCCTGCCGACCGGCAGCGCCCGGTTCTCGCCGACATCGTCACGCGATACTGAGGTTCGCTCCCCATGTTCTACGACGCGACCACGAACGACCACGGCCTGCCGCACAATCCCATGAAGGCGCTGATCGGGCCGAGGCCCATCGGCTGGATCTCGGCCATCAGTGCGGAGGGGGATGTGAACCTTTCGCCGTATTCCTTCTTCAACGCGGTCGGCGAGAACCCTACGATCGTGGCGTTCTCGTCCAACGGCTACAAGGATGCGGTCGCGTTCATCGACGAAACGAAGGAGTTCGTCTGCAATCTCGCGACCTACGACACCCGGGAAGCGATGAACCTCACATCGGCACCGCTGCCCCGCGGGCAGAGCGAGTTCGCCCATTCCGGCCTGACTGCCGCCCCCAGCCGCCTCGTGAAGGCACCGCGCGTCGCCGAGGCGCCTGCGGCGCTGGAATGCCAGTGGCTGCGCACGATCCAGCTCGCCGATCGCGACGGCCGCACGATGGAGCAGTACCTCGTGCTCGGCCAGGTGATCGGCGTCCATATCGACGACCGCTTCATCGTGGACGGCCATGTCGACACCGCCGCGATGCGGCCCATTATGCGGGGCGGCTACATGGATTACTTCGTCGCGACGCCGGAGACGAAGTTCTCCATCCAGCGCCCGACAAGCGCCTGATCCGAAAGGCGCCTGAGCACCTCGACCTGCCGGATATCCCGCGCCAGCACCGCCGAATATCCATCGCGGCTGGCTTGTGTCGCCTGAGCCGCAAAGGCGTCGGGATCGGGCAGGTACGCCGCCGTGCAGTCTATCGCGGGCACGCGGGCGGCCGCCGCGGCGAGCACCACGTTGCCGCAGGCGGAACGAAGCGGCTCCGGACGGCCCGGCCCGTGGCCAGGCTCGCAGCCGATATCGCCTGCCACCGACGCGAGGTCCGAGGCGATCGCGGCCAGTCGCCGCCCGATCCCGGCCAGGGACGCGACCGCCAGAACCCCCGCTGCGCTCTCGATCGACGCCACGACGCGCATCGCTCCGTGCGCAATCCCGAGCTCCGCCTCGGCGACGGCCAGCCGGGATGCCACTTGCTCGACCTGAGCTCTCCCGACCGTTTCCCCGAGCCAGATCCCGTCCGGAACCGCCGGCAGCGCGGCAGCAAGCTGGTTCAGCCCCATCCCTGCGAGCGGTCCGATCCGGATGAAGACCGGGACGCGCGGAGCGTTCGCTCTTGCCTGGGCCGCAACGGCTCGCAGCGCCTCAGCCGCGAGGTCGCCTGCCTCGATGACGATGAGGTCCGGAGAAGCGCCGGCAAGGGCGCCGAGCGTGTCCCGATTCGTCTCTGAAACCAGCAGGGCTGAGTGCATCGCTCGATTTTACGCTCGGTGAACTGACGCGGGTAGCGCCTGCACGCAGGCTTCGCGCGCCCGGCAGTTGAGGCTTCGTTTACCATACGCCCTCCAAGGTCGAGTCCTCACCCGAGGCGCCGCCCCGACCTATGTTCCTGTTCACGACGCCCGCCGAGCCCCGTGCGATTGCACCCGCGACGCCGGTCGTCGATGCGATCAGACAGGGCGCCGCGCAGACCGGGACCAGCTTCGAGTACCTGCTCTCGACCGCACAGCGGGAATCGTCCCTCGATCCGGTGGCCAAGGCGCCGACCTCGTCCGCGACAGGGCTGTTCCAGTTCATCGAGCAGACCTGGCTCGGCCTGATGAAGACGGAGGGTGGCAAGCTCGGCCTGACGGATCTGTCCTCCGCGATCACGGCTCGAGGAGACGGCACCTATTCGGTCGGGGACACCTCCTCCCGGGAGGCGATTCTGAAGCTGCGCGAGGATCCGCGCCTCGCCTCCATGATGGCCGGCGCCCTGACGAAGCAGAACCGCGAGTCGCTTGCGGCCGCGACCGGGCGCGACCCGTCGGGCGGCGAGCTTTACATGGCTCACGTCCTTGGTGCCCGCGGCGCCCGCGACCTGATCCGGACCGCTGGCCAGAACCCGGATCGTCCGGTCGCCTACGACATGCCGGAAGCTGCGGTCGCGAACAGGTCGATCTTCTACGACCGGACCGGAAAGGCTCGCACCGCGAGCGAGCTCTATGCAGTCCTCAGCACCGCTGGTCCCGGCCCCGTGGCGGCGACCGGTGCGCCCGCCCCGCCGCGGACGGTTACGGCGACAGGGGACGCCGCGGTGACGCGCACCGGCTCGGGGCCGCCGCTTCTCGGCATGTTCCGCAACGAGGCCCGGACCGGACCCGTATCCGACGCCGTCGCGAAGCTCTGGCGCGTGAACCGCGGCAATGCCGAAACGAAGCCGGCGGCGATCAGCTACTTCCCGAAGGCGGAGGGTCCGCAATCGACGCCGGTCGCCGAACCGGCGGCAAAGGCCGAGCCGGAGACCACGTCCGCATCGGGCGGCGCTGCTGCCGTGGCGTCTCCGCTGATCAACGTCCCATTGCCGCCACCGCGCCCTCGCGACGTTGCGCGACCCGTCACCCCCGTCAGGCCCGAGCGCCTCGCCACGACAGGCCTAGCCAGATGATCGTCCGCCGCTTCCTCCTCTGGGCACGGGATGCCTCGCCGGGCCATCGGGCCGAGGCCACCGGCGCTCTAGCAAGGACCTTCCTGTATGCCGGCTTGTCCGACAGCGATCGTTGGGAGGCCGAGACCGCGCTGACGGCGATGCTCGACGATCCTTCCGCGATCGTCCGCCGCGCCATGGCCGAGAGTTTCGCCTCATCGCCGGAGGCACCGCGCCACATCATGGTCGCGCTGGCCGCGGACGTGACCGAGGTGGCCGAACTCGTCCTATCGCGTTCGCCCGTGCTGATCGATGCGGACCTCGTCGACGCGGCCGCACTCGGAGACGTACGCATCCAGTGCGCAATCGCGTCACGCCCCTATCTGTCCGCCTCCGTTTCGGCCGCCCTCGCCGAGATCGGCCGGCCGGCTGCCTTGGTCAGGCTCGCGGGCAACGAGGGCGCCGAGATGAACGATGCCACCCTCGCCCGCATGGTCGAGCGGCAAGGCGGGAACGGCGCGCTTCGCGAAGCCCTGCTGGCCCGGCAGGACCTGCCCGTCCACATCGCGCAGTCGATCGCGGCCGCGTTGGCGCGTTCGCTGGAGAGCTTTCTCGTCGGGTGCGGCTGGATGACCCCCGAACGTTCAGGGCGGGTGACGCGGGAAGCGCGGGAGCGCACCACCGTCGCGCTGTCCGCAGGATCCGAGCGCGGCGAGGTCGAGCGGCTCATCGCCTATCTGCGCAGTTCCGAGCAACTGACGCCGGCGCTGGTCCTGCGCGCCATCCTGTCCGGCGAAACGGATTTCGTTGAGGCGGCCTTCTGCGAGCTGACGGGCCTTTCCTCGAAACGGGTCGCGGGCTTCTGCCGCGAAGGCGCGGGGCACGGGTTCCGCGCCATGTTCGCCAAGGCGGGCCTTCCGCCGACGTTGAGGCCCGCCTTCGAGGCGGCGCTCCATGCTTGGCGAAGCGGCAACGCTGCGGGACGGACCGTCGGCGCGAAGCTGTCACGCGACGTGATCGAGCGCGCCCTCGTTGCCTGCGGTGGCCTGCCCCCGGACCAGGCGGGCCGGCTCGTGGCGCTGCTGCGGCGGTTCGAGGTCGAGGCAGCACGCGACGAGGCCCGCCTCTGCGCTGACGAGCTCGCCGACGACGCGGCGCTCGACTTCGTCATGCGGCATGCGCCCGAGCTGCTGCTGGAAGGGCCGGACGGCCGCTCCTCGCTCGCCGCCTAGGGCGCGGCCTCTCAGGACCCGAACTGCTCCGCCAGGATGCGTTCCTCGAGCCCGTGCCCTGGGTCGTGCAGCATCACGAGGTCGATCGTGTAATCCAGGGATGCGCTGACGCGGGCGACGCGCCGGAACTCCGTGTGGTCCGCGACGGCGCTCACGGGGCGAAGCTCCGGATCGATGACGTTGATCGTGATCTGCGCACGGTCCGGCAGGAGGGCGCCGCGCCAGCGCCGCGGCCGAAACGCCGAGATCGGGGTGAGCGCCAGGAGCGGCGCGGTCAAGGGCAGGATCGGACCGTTGACGGACAGGTTGTAGGCGGTCGATCCGAACGGGGTCGCGACCAGGAGCCCATCTGCCACGAGCTCCTGCAGCCGGAGCTTTCCGTCGATCTCGACCCGGAGCTTGGCCGCCTGATGCGTCTGGCGCAGCATGGAGACTTCGTTGATGGCGTAGGCCCTGTGGCTCTGGCCCTCGATGTCGCGAACCTCCATCAGGAGCGGGTGCACCACGCTGCGCTGCGCAGCCTCGAGCCGCTCCACCAGGCCGTCGACCCGGAATTCGTTCATCAGAAAGCCGACGGAGCCCCGGTTCATGCCGTAGACCGGCTTCGCCTGGCCCCGGAAGCGGTGCAGGGTCTGCAGCATCAAGCCGTCGCCGCCGAGCGCCACGATGACCTCTGCCTCGGCGGTGGAGACGGACACATAGCGGGCGGACAGCACCTCGCAGGCCGCCTGCGCATCGGGGGTCGGGCTCGCCACGAAGGCGATGCCGAGGTCGCGGCCTGTCATTCGTCCGCTCTCGTTCGGAGGGCGCGAAGCCCGTGCCTGCCCGTGTTCGTGCGGCACGGAAGGTTGGCTCTACACGAGGCGGATGGGCGTTGGAACCCGACGAGGGCTGGCGGCCGCAGCGGCGCGGGCCAATGG
>CAXUKK010000072.1:5378-9556 GCA_964251455.1 uncultured Enterovirga sp. | reverse complement strand
ACGATTTCGCCGGACGCGTGCCCGTGATCGCGAATCTGCGGCCCTCGGGCGCCTGGCTGATGGAGGACCTCCACATCGCCGGCGGCACGCGCGCGTTGTTCAAGCGGCTCGAGGGCATGCTGCATCTCGACGCGCGCACCGTGTCGGGCCCGTTCGGCGAGGGCTTCGCCCATTCCGTCGTCTACAACGACGACGTGATCCGCCCGCTCGACCAGCCGCTCGCGGCGTCGGGCGGGACCGCGATCCTCTACGGCAACCTCGCGCCGGACGGCTGCGTGATCAAGCCGCCTGCCGCGGAGGCGCGCCTGCTCCAGCATACAGGCCCGGCGATCGTCTTCGACAGCTATGACGAGATGTCGGCGGCCGTGAACGACCTCGATCTCGACGTCACGGCCGAGCACGTCATGGTGTTCCGCAATGCCGGGCCGATCGGCGGGCCGGGGATGCCCGAATGGGGCATGCTTCCCTTGCCGAAGAAGCTGCTCGCCGAAGGCGTGCGCGACATGGTCCGCATCTCGGATGCGCGGATGTCAGGGACGAGCTACGGCGCCTGCATCCTGCACGTCTCGCCGGAGGCCGCGATCGGCGGCCCGCTTGCAGCCCTGCGCAACGGCGATCTCGTCACGATCGACGTGAAGGGACGCCGCCTGCACGCGCACCTCTCGGACGCCGAGATCGCCGAGCGGCTGGAAGGCTGGACCGCCCCGCGCGGCGAGTACCCGCGCGGCTACAACCGCCTCTACGCCAAGCACGTCCGCCAGGCGCATGAAGGCTGCGATTTCGACTTCCTGGAAGGCGCCGGCGGGATCGGCGAGCCTGAGATCCACTAGAGCTCGTCCAACGTTCGCCCGCGCCGCTCGCGGTAGCGCGGCAGCGACCAGCCGCGCCACAAGGCTGCTCCGCGGACAAGGGCGCCTCCGAGCAGCCCAACCCCGAGCGCAATCTCGCGGGACGACCCGAGGCCAGTGAGGCCGACGAACACAATCGCGCCGATGAGGGCGGCCGTAACGTAGACCTCGCGCGAGAGGACCACCGGGGGCTCATGACCGAGCACGTCCCGGATGATCCCGCCGAACGTCGCCGTGATGACGCCCATGGCGACGGCCACGACTGGCCCGGCCCCGGCAAGAAGAGCCTTTTCTGCACCCGTGACGGCGAAGAGCGCGAGCCCGAGCGCGTCGAACCAGAGAAGTAGCCTGTAGCGGCTTTGCGGGATGTGGGCCGTCACGAAGACGAGGGCCGACACGATCACGCAGACGACGAGATAGGCCGGCTGCACCACCCAGAACACCGGGCCATGGGCGAGGAGGATGTCGCGGAGCGTGCCGCCGCCAATCCCCGTCACGGTGCCGAGCAGCGCGAAGCCCACGATGTCCATCTGCTTGCGCGAAGCGACGAGCGCGCCCGAGATCGCGAACACGACGACGCCCAGCCAGTCGAGGGCTGCGGTCGCCTGGTCGAAGACCATCAGCTTCACGGCTTTACCAACCCGGCCTACCGCGCCGCGACCTTCTTCTCCGCCCTGTCGGCCGTCGCGGCGCTCTCCTGATCGGATTCGAAGATGCGGGTGAGTTCGGCCGCGGCCTCCTTCGAGCTTTGGATGACCTGCTGCTCGTCGTCGTAGAACGGGTGCGTCTCTATCAGTGCGCGCTCGTCATGCTGCCGGAAGATGTCGACGGCGCGCCGTGCTTCGGCCTGCGGGACCCCCAGCGCCGCCAGCACGTGCTCGGTCAGGCGCAGGCTCGAGTGGAAGGTTTCGCGCACGAAGATCTTCACGCCACGGTCGATGAGAAGGTGGGCATGACGTCGGTTCCGTGCCCGGCTGATGATCTGAAGGTTCGGGAAGTTTCGCTGCACGACGTCCACGAGTTCGATGTTCTCCTCGATCTCGGGAATGCAGTTCACGAGGAGGCGAGAATTCTCCGCTCCGGCGGCGCGAAGCAGGTCGGGCCTGGAGGGGTCGCCGAAATAGACCTTGCTGCCGAAGCGGCGCAGCACCTCGATCTGCTCGGAATCCTTCTCCAGCGCCACGAACGGGATGCCGCGCATGCGCAGCACGCGGCCGACGATCTGGCCCATGCGGCCGAAGCCGCAGATGATGACCGGTGCGCCGTCATCGTGGACCGTGTCGTAGACCGGCGCCGCGGGCAGCGTCAGGCGCGGGATGATGAAGCGCTC
The DNA here is from genome assembly GCA_964251455.1 of uncultured Enterovirga sp. GTDB lineage: Bacteria > Pseudomonadota > Alphaproteobacteria > Rhizobiales > Beijerinckiaceae > Enterovirga. Next base: position 7,378 of record CAXUKK010000072.1, on the reverse strand, counting down.
GGAGGCGGCGAACAGGATGGGCGTCGCGGCCATAGACAGGGCCGCGATGAGATTGGCCTCGTCCGCGAGCGTATCCGTCAGGACGCCTGCCGCGACCGCGATCCCGAACAGCACGAAGCTGAACTCGCTTCCCTGCGGCAGGGCCAGCGAGAACCGTACGGAGGTCGGCAGGGGCTGGCCGGACAGGCGGCCGATGAGGAAGCAGACCCCGATCTTGGCCGCGAGCAGGCCGAGGAGCCCGAGCATGATCCGTCCGGGCTCCGCGAGCGCGAGGCCGAGATTGGCGGACATGCCGACCGATATGAAGAAGAACCCGAGCAGCAGGCCCTCGAACGGCTTGATGTCGGCCTCGAGCTCGTGCCGGTACTCCGAATCCGAGAGGAGCACGCCGGCGAGGAAAGCCCCGAGCGAGGTCGACAACCCGACCGAATGGGCGATCGCACCGGCGCCGACGACCGTGAGGAGCGAGGCGGCCGTGAACACTTCCGGGGTCTTGGCGCCGCCGATCACGCGGAAGAGCTTCGGGATGACGAAACTCCCGCCGACGAGGATCACGGCGACGCCGCCGACGGCCTTCGCGACCGTGAGCCACGGCACCTGGTCCGGCAGGCTCTGCCCGGCCAGCAGCGGTACGAGCGCGATGAGCGGAATGAAGGCCAGATCCTGGAACAGCAGCACGGCAAAGCTGTCGCGGCCGGAATTGAGCCCGAGGATCTCGCGCTCGGCGAGCATCGGCAGCACGATCGCGGTCGAGGACAGCGCGAGCCCGGCGCCAAGTACCAGCGCGCTCGTCCAGGACAGACCGAGCCAGACGATCGGCGCGGCGAGAACCAGCGTGGTCAGGATAACTTGGGCGCTGCCCAAGCCGAAGACCGAGCGCCGCATGACCCAGAGCCGCCGCGGCCGAAGCTCAAGCCCGATGAGGAACAGGAGCATGATGATGCCGAGTTCCGAGACCTGCCGGATCGTCTCGACGTCGGTGACGAGCCGCGCACCGGCCGGCCCGATGACGGCGCCGGCGGCCAGGTAGCCGAGGATCGACCCGAACCCGGCCTTGCGGGTCAGGGGCACCAGCAGCACCGCTCCGGCCAGGAGGGCGACGAGAGTCTCGAGCATTGGGCTCCTTCCGCCGTACGATCAAGCCGGCTTCCCGGGCTTTGTGCCCCAGCTGACGCGGATTCGCACCCTTCACGAAGCTTCCCCTGGCGCGCCCGGCCCGGGTTATGCGAGGCTCGGCCATCCGGAGGCAATGCCATGAGCCACCCGTTTTCGCGCCTGATCGCATTCCTCGTCGCGATCCTGCTCGTCGTCTACGGAGCCGCGCCGGCCCGTGCGTCGGAGGAAGGATGTCCCGGCCTCGTCGCCCGCCGCTCGCTCCCGATCATCCCGGCCGCGCTCGCGCCGAACGAAGTCGGCCTCACCTTCGTCGGCCACGCGACGTTCCTGATCGAGACGCCAGCGGGCGTGAAGATCGCGACCGACTACAACGACTATGTCAGGCCGAGCGTCGTGCCCGATATCGCGACCATGAACCGGGCGCACTCGACCCATTACTCGACGCACCCCGATCCCGGCATCAAGACGGTCCTGCGCGGCTGGAACCCGGCGGGCGGCCCGGCGCCGGCCTATGACGAGCGCTTCGGCGACGTCCGCATCCGCAACGTCGTCACCAACATCCGGCAATGGGGCGGCGACGAGACGATCCGCGAGGGCAATTCCATCTTCGTGTTCGAGGCGGCGGATCTGTGCATCGCGCATCTCGGGCACCTGCACCACACGCTGACGCCCGAGCACCTGAAGCAGCTCGGCCGGATCGATGTCGCCCTCGTGCCGGTTGACGGGTCCTACACGCTCGATATCGAGGGCATGATGGACGTCCTGTCGGCGCTGAGCCCGAAGCTGATCATCCCGATGCACTTCTTCGGCCAGAGCACGCTAAACCGATTCCTCGACCGCGCCCGTGCCAAGTCGTGGGACACCGCCCGGCTGGACGGCCCCTC
>CAXUKK010000072.1:3196-5368 GCA_964251455.1 uncultured Enterovirga sp. | reverse complement strand
GACTCTGCCCGGCACGTCCAGGGTGGTCGTGCTCCAGGGCTTCTGATCCTCTCGTCTGGATTTGCCTTTGCCCGATACCGACATCGCCGCCGACGAAGCAGCTGCCCGCAGCCTTCTCTCCGCCGCGGCCGTGCGCGAGCGCGCCGAAGCCATGCTCGCGCTCGGCGTCGCGGGTGAGCTCGAACACCTCACGGTCGACCTCGACCGCCTCGGCGCTTGCGCGGACGAGGTCGTGCGAACGATCCGGGCCGAATACCCGACGCTCGACATCCCGCTCCACGCCCGCTGGCGACACTTCGCGGCCGGCGGCCTCGACCGCTGGGGCACGCTGAACGAGGCCGTGCGCTGGTCGGACGCTCGCGAGCGGGCTCGCGCCGCCTTCGATCTCGCGATCACGAGCGTGCTGCTGGATGCCGGCGCCGGCGCGGCCTGGCGCTACGAGGAAGGCCGCACGGGCGAGATCTATTCCCGCTCGGAGGGGCTCGCGGTCGCGAGCTTCGACATGTTCATCGGCGGCGCCTTCTCGGCCCGGCCGGAGGCTCCGTTCCGGGCGGATGCGGGCATCCTCGCCGTCCTTTCGGTCGACGAACTCGCGCGCGGCATGCAGGTCTCGATCAAGAACCCGCTCGTCGGGCTCGAGGGTCGCGCATCGCTCCTGAACCGTCTCGGCCAGACCGTCGAAGACGATCCGGAGGTGTTCGGCCTCGCGGACGATCCGCGGCCGGGCGGGCTGTTCGACTACCTCGTCGCGCGCGCACCCAAGGAGCGGATCGCGGCGCCCGCGATCCTCGAGGCCCTGCTGCTCCATCTCGGGCCGGTCTGGCCGGGACGCATCGAGCTCGGCGGTTTCGACCTTGGCGACACCTGGCGCCACCCGGCGATCCGGGCCACCGACGCGACCGCCGGGCTGATGCCCTTCCACAAACTTTCGCAATGGCTCGCCTATTCGCTGATCGAGCCGCTCGAAGAGGCCGGGATCAGCGTCACCGACCTCGACGGGCTGACCGGCCTGCCTGAGTACCGCAATGGCGGCCTCTTCATGGATACGGGCGTGCTCGCGTTCCGCGATCCGGCGCAGGCCACGGCGGCGCACACGGTCGACTCGCCGCTCGTCGTCGAATGGCGCGCCCTGACCGTCGCGCTGCTCGACCGGGTGGCCGACGCGGTCCGGCGCAAGCTCGACCTTTCGGCCGAGGAGTTCCCGCTCGCCAAGGTACTCGAAGGCGGCACCTGGGCCACCGGCCGCCGCCTCGCACGCGAGAAGAGACCCGGCGGCGAGCCGCCGATCCAGGTGATCAGCGACGGCACGGTATTCTGACCCGGCTTGCCGACCCGTTCCTCCTCGAGTCAGATGAACGTTTGTGGGAAGAGGCTCCGCATGCAGGGCGTAACCGTCGTCGACCATCCGCTGGTGCAGCACAAGCTGACCCTGATGCGGGACAAGACGCGTTCGACGAAGGGCTTCCGGCAGCTCCTGAACGAGATCGGGATGCTGCTCCTCTACGAGGTGACCCGCGACCTGCCGATCGAGATGGTCGAGATCGAGACGCCGATCACCCGGATGCAGGCGCCGCAGCTTGCCGGCAAGAAACTCGTCCTTGCGCCGATCCTGAGGGCCGGCGTCGGCTTCCTGGACGGCATGCTCGACCTCGTCCCGTCGGCCCGCGTCGCGCATATCGGGCTCTACCGGGATCCGGAGACGCTCTCCGCGGTGGAATACTACTTCAAGGCCCCGTCCGATCTCGCCGACCGGCAGGTCCTCGTGCTCGATCCGATGCTGGCCACGGCCAATTCCGCCATTGCCGCCGTGGATCGGCTGAAGGAGCGCGGTGCCCGCGAGATGCGCATCGTGTGCCTGCTCGCGGCGCCCGAAGGCATCGCCAGCTTCCAGGCCTCGCATCCCGACGTGCCGATCTGGACCGCGGCCATCGACGAAAGGCTGAACGAGCACGGCTACATCGTGCCGGGCCTCGGCGACGCCGGCGACAGGATGTTCGGCACGCGGTAGAATCCGCTTTTTCCGACAATGTGCGGTTGAGCTGTGGAAAGTCGCCGGTGTGACCTCCTCGCGATTCCCAGCCGGGCTTGCAGGAGGTAGCGAATCGAAGGCCCGGCGCATTGATCCGGCCTCGCTGTGCGACCTCCATGCCCACAAAACCCGGAATGCTCGCG
>CAXUKK010000072.1:1305-3186 GCA_964251455.1 uncultured Enterovirga sp. | reverse complement strand
CTTCTGCTGGCCGGCGCGGCCCTTGCGGGCAGCGTGCCGGCACCGTTGGCGGCGCCGTCGGGCGGCGGCGAGAAGCCTGCGCTTCGGGGAAGCCAGCAACCTGATGCCGACAGCACGAAGGGCGACGGCAAGGACGACAAGAAGACCGAGACCGACAGCCAGGACCTGTTCGGCTTCACGATCGGCAGCGACATCGGCGATGTCGGCGAGACGGAGCTCAGCCTCGATACGCAGCTCCGCGCGGCACGCCGTGGCGGGCAATATCGCGTCTGGAGCCCGACCCTGGCGCTCGAGTACGTGCCAGTCGATAAGTTCAGCTTCACGGGCTCGATCGGGTTCGACAGCTTTCATATCCGGGGCGTGCAAGGGCTCGACGACCGGTCGAGCGGCGGCGTCAACGAGATCGGGGCCGAGTTCAAGTATGCGGTCCTGACGCGCAAGCAGGACGGGATCGGCCTGACGCTCTCGGCGGCGCCGCAACTCGGCTTCGTCGAGGACGATAGCGGCGAGCGCGGCACCCGGACGGCCGTCGAGCTGCGGCTCAGCGCCGATACGGAGCTCGTGCCGGACCGCGTCTTCGGCGCGCTGAACATCACCTACGAGCCGGAGGTGTTCCGCTTCCGCTCTCCGGTCGACTCGAACGGAGATCTGAGGCCAGCCGAGCGCGACTCGACGCTCGGTGTTGCGGGCGCCCTCACGTTCCGGTTGAGCGACGCGGTCTTTGCCGGCGGCGAAGTCCGCTACCGGCGCAAATACGAGGGCCTCGCCTTCCGGAGCTTCCAGGGCGAGGCCGTCTTTCTCGGGCCGACCCTCTATTGGCAAGTGGCCGAGAAGATCGGCCTGTCCGCCGCCTGGAACATCCAGGTCGCGGGCCACGCCAAGGGCCAGCCCGGACAGCTGGACCTCGACGATTTCGACCGCCATCAGGCGCGCGTGAAGCTGAAGGTCAGCTTCTAGCCGGGAGACAACCCATGCGCTTCGTCGCGGTCGATTGGGGCACGAGCCGCATCCGCGCGCTACTCGTGGATGGCACGACGGTGGTCGCGCGCTCGGAATCCGACGATGGCGTCTCGCGCCTCAAGCCAGGGCAGCACGCCGGCATCTTCGCCCGGCATTGCGCGTCCTGGCTCGCGGCGGAACCGGACCTGCCGGTCGTGCTCGTCGGCATGGCGGGCAGCCGCGAGGGCTGGGTGCTCGCGCCCTATGCGGAATGCCCGGCCGGCCCGGACGAGATCGCGGCCGCGATGACGCGCATCGACATCGGCAACGGCCGCAGCGCCGCGATCGTGCCCGGACTGACCTCGCTGACCGACGGCCGTGCCGACGTGATGCGGGGCGAAGAGACCCATCTCCTCGGTGCCGGGGTGGCGGACGGGCTCGTCTGCCTGCCCGGAACGCACTGCAAATGGGCCCTCATGCAAGGTGGAAAGGTCGTCACCTTCGCGACCTTCCTGACGGGCGAATTGTACGGGCTTTTGCGCGAGCATTCGATGGTCGGTCGACCCGCCGCCGAGCCGGCCGATGCGGCAGGCTTCGCCGAAGGCCTCACGGCGTCGTCGCTTCGCGGCGGTGCAGGAGGTGGTCTCCTGAACGCGCTCTTTGCGGCGCGGGCCGCAACGCTCACGAAGCGGCTCAGCCCCGAAAAGCTCGGACCTTATCTCTCCGGCCTGCTCACGGGCGAGGAGATCGCCGGCGCCCTCCGCCTCTTCGGCCGGCCGGAGAGCGTGACGATCGTGGCCGATCCGCCTCGTGCCGATCTGTATGCCGAGGCCCTCGGACAGGAAGGCATTACGGCCCGGCAGATCGGGCAGGAGGAAAGCCTCCTCTCGGGCCTGGCGGCCATCATGGCCCGCTCAGGCGCGCGCTGACCGGTCGGCGATC
>CAXUKK010000072.1:0-1205 GCA_964251455.1 uncultured Enterovirga sp. | reverse complement strand
TCGGGCCTGGCGGCCATCATGGCCCGCTCAGGCGCGCGCTGACCGGTCGGCGATCGGATCCGCCTGAGGAAGCTCAGCGCGGACCCACCAGAACCGGCGCCATGATTGCAACTTCGGACGGGAAGGTTGAAGCTGTTCTCAGAACGTGAGCCAGGGCAACATCATGGGCGACGAAGGGCCGGGGGTTGAAGCCCACGTCGTGGTGGCGAATGCCCCTGACGCTGCACACAACGTCCTCGGCCCCTCCCTCTACGCTGTCATTGCAGACACCCCGGAGGAGGCTGAAGCCGCCGTGCAGGACATCACCCCTCCCGACACGCTGGTGGAGGTGACGGGAGGTCCGCTGAAATCGGAGACGGTCGAGCGCCTTGCTCTCGTCCCGGGGGAGGCGAAACAGATCGGCTAGCCTGCTTTCTTCATGCCGCCGGGCTGCTTCCTAAACATCGGCCGGTCCACGGCCATGCGCAGCTCAGAAGGCGTAGCGCAGGCCGGCGAAGACGCTCCGCCCCTCGCCCGGATAGAAGATCGCGGTCGGGACGATGCGCGCGTCGGCCACTGCGGCGACATCGCTGATGTAGCGCGCGTCCGTCAGGTTGCGCGCGTCCACGAAGAGCGTGACGCCGTTTGGCAGCTTGAACCCCGTCTGGATGCCGAACAGCGCGTAGCCCGGAACCCGCAGAGTGTTGGCGTGGTCGGCGAAGGCGCCCTGCGGCACCCAATCCACCGAGGGCGAGAGATAGAAGCCGTCCGGGCGCGTGTAGGAGAGCGTCGTGCGCAGCACATGCTCCGGGGCGGCGGCGATCCGGTTGTTGCCGTAGACGCGGTCCCGGACGAAGCGGAAATCGTTGTAGGTCCAGAGCTGAGAGAGCGAGATTGCGTCGCCGGCGCCCTCGCCCGAGACGTCGCGAACGACGTCGAGGGCAGTTCCGAACTCGATGCCCTGATGCAGCGTCCTGTCCGCATTGAACGTCGCCGCCGGCAGCCCGAGAGCCGCGTTCGTGTTGAAGTTGATGAGCTCGTCCCGAACGGTCGAGCGGTAGAAGGTCAGGTCCCAGCGCAGGCGATCCCAGCTGCCGCGGGTGCCGATTTCCGCCGTCCAGGCCCGCTGCGCTTGCAGAGGCACGAAAGTCAGGCCGCCGAAATTAGCCTGGGCGAGGTCGGAGAAATCCGGCACGTCGCGGGATTTGGTGACATCGGCAAAGACC
>CAXUKK010000071.1:0-9614 GCA_964251455.1 uncultured Enterovirga sp. | reverse complement strand
CAGCTGCCCGGACGGCGAGTTGAACAGGAGCCGCGACAGGATCTCGTCGCGCGGCAGGTCCGGGCTCGAGCGGAACTCGAAGGCGGGCTCGTTCGCCGGCCCCGTGATCGCGATCTCGATCGCCGCCCCGCCCGCGCTGGTGCCGGCCAGGAAGTCGAGCTCCGGATCGAGTCCGCCCGAGAAGGTGAGGCGCCCGCGCGAGAACTCGAGCCGCGACGAGACGATCTGAAGCCGCCCGCTGCGCAGCTCGAAGGCCCCGACGGGGGTCGGCTTCGCGAGCGTGCCGGTGAGCCGGAGGGTGCCGCCGAGCTCCGCATTCAGGCCGCGGCCGCTGACGAAGATCCTTCCCGGTGCCGCGAGCACGATGTCCAGGATGGCGTCGAACGGCGGTGCCGCCCGTCCGCTCTTCTTCGTGCGGGCGTCGAGGGCGAGCCGTGCCCGCGTCGTCCGGGTCGGGTTGAGGTGGCGCGTGTTGGGCAGCGGCGCGAGCGTCGCGGGCAGGCGCTCCGGAATGGTGACGTCGAGCGTCACGACCTCGACCCGGCCCGACACGCGCGGCTGGCGGGCGAGCGGCCCGGAGAGCTGCAGGCCGAGATTGGCGACGAGCGTCGCGATGCCGCTGCGGACGAGCTCCGCCCGGCGCCCGTCGATCCGGATCTCGCCCGGGAAACCCGCATCCGGCGCGAGGCGGACCCGGCCCGACGCCGTGATCGAGCCCTCGTTCCGGGTCGCGGCGGATGCCGATTCGATGACGATGTCCTCGCCGCGGGCGACGATCCGAGCGCGGATGTTGTCGAGCTGCGTGCCCTGAAGCGCATCCGTGAAGGATCCGCCGGCCAGCGTCGCGGAGCCGCTCGCCTGCGGGGCCGCGAGCGTCCCGCCGACGCGCGCATCGACCTCGACCTTGCCCGTGAGCCGGCGGCCCGCGGCGGCGAGGATCCCGGTCGTGGCCGCGCCCGCGTCGATGCCGCCCCGGATCGTGACGTCGAGATTGCCCGGGCCGCCGGCCGGGACCGAGCCGCCGATCCGGACCTGGCCGGCGCGGCCGGCCGCGATCGTGGCATCCACGGTGGCGCGCTCGCCGTTGAGCCGCCCGGAGGCGGCGATCTCGATCGGCGGCAGGCCAAGATTGCGGGTTTGCGGCGCGACGAGGCGGGCGATCCGGGCGCGGTATTCGCCGGTCGGCGCGCTAGGACGGCCGCCGATCGTGGCATCGGCTTCCAGCGTTCCCGAGAGCCCGAGGCCGGGCGCGACGATGTCGGCGGCCGAGAGCGGGACGGCGCGGGCCGCGACCCGCAGGTCGAGTCGCGAGGTGGCCGCGGTCCCGTCGACCGTGAGCCGGCCGGCCCCGAAGCCGACCGCCAGGCCGCGGATATCCACGCCGCCATCGGCGAGCGTGAAGGTGGCGGGTCCCGCGATGGCGAGCCGGTCCCGGCCGCGGCTGGCGCCGAACTGGGTGAGCTCGATCCGGGTGCGCTCGCCGGGCACGACGCGGGCGCGGGCGTCGAGATCGAAGCCGCGGGCGGCGGCCGTGAGCGTGACGTCGCTCGCCGCCGGCGTGCCGCGGGCATTGAAGCGGATGCGCGAGATGCGCTCGCCCGCGGCCTGCACCTCGTCGATCGCGGCGTCTCCCGCGATGATCGGCCGGCGGTAGAGGTCGGTGAGCCGAACGTCGGCCGTGACGCGGTCGAGGCTCGCCCCGAAGGCGGATAGCTTCGCGCCGTCCGCCTTCACGGTGGCGTCCTGCCCGCCATTGGCGAGGCCGAGGCCGATGGCGGCGTTGAGGGAGCCGGAGGCCTTGGTCAGGATCAGGGGCGAGATGTCGTCGAGGTTGCCCGCCGCGAGGTCGAGCGAGCCGGCGGCCAGCCAGTCGGGCTGGAGCGTGACGCCGCCCGTGACGGCGACGGACCCGACGCTGACGTCGATCTCGTCGGCCGTGATCTGGCCGGCCGGGTTGCGGGCGACGTGCAGCCGGCCGCGCGCCGGCTTGCGGTCGATCTCGCCGTCCAGCACCAGCCTGACATCGGGCGCGCGAACGAGGTCGCGGCCGGTCACGTCCACGACGAGCCGCGGAACCGGTCGGCCGAGCGCCGTCCCGTCGGTCACGGCGATGCGCAGCGTTGCGTCCGGGCTGGCGAGAGGACCCGTAAGCTGGCCAGTGACGGCCCCGCGCCCCGAGACGCGGTTATCGGCGCGGCGCAGGTCCGGAATGGTGACGGCCAGCGTCATGTTCGAGATGTCGGGGGCCGCCAACCCGTCGATCCGGGCATTCGCGTTCGCGCCCGACAGGCGCATCTCCTGGAAGCCGAAGGCGCCCTCGGGCGTGAGCCGGATCGTGCCGGCCGCGTCGAGTTTCTGGCCGAACAGGCCGTCGACCGCGTCGATGCCCGTGTCGAGCCGGGTCGCATGCGCGTCGATGACGGCGTTGTAGCGGTTCGCCCGCGGCGTGCCTTCGAGGTCGGCCTTGAGCGTCGCGGTGCCGCGCAGGCCCGGCAGGCCGGCCAGGGTGGCGAAGCGCGACAGGTCGGCCGCGCCGGCCTCAACCTGGCCGCGCAATTCGCCGGCGCCAAGGCGGCCGGCATAGCGGGCGGACAGCGTCGGCGTCCTGACCTCGAGGCGCTCGATGTCGAGCCCGCTCTCGGCCGCCGTCACGCCCTTCAGGGCGAGCGTCAGCTCGGTCCCGATTGCGCGGGCCATGGCGGGATCGTTCGGCACGAGACCCGTCGCGCGGGCATCCGCCGTGATGTCGATGCGGGTTCCGGCGCTCGTCACGGTGCCGGACGGCACGGCCGAGACCGTCGCGTCGAGCCGCGCCAGCCGGCCGGATGGCAGCCGCGCGTCCTCCGCGTTGAGCGTGGCCGCCACGCGCGGCCCCGTGACGGGGCCGGTGATGCGCGCGTCGAAGGCGAGGCGGCGGATCTCGGCGCCCGACACGGCCGTGCGGGTCGCGGCATTGGGCAGGTTTGCGGCCGTGATCTTCAGGTCCGCGACACGGTCCGGACCGACGGTGCCCGCGATATCGAGCCGTGCTGCCGCGGCCGCGAGCGTGATGCCCTGGATGCCGACCGCGCCGTCGTCGCCGTAGCTGGCGTTGCCGGTCAGCCGCGTCGTTCCGGCGAAGACCGGCGCTGCCACGTCGGGCAGCAGGCCCGAGATCTCCGCCGCCATGTCGAGGCCGATCTGACGGGCCAGGCCCTCGCGTCGCACCGTCGCGCCGCCGCGGGCGCCGATGCCCGGGCCGGCATCGAAGGTCAGGCGCGACTCGAACGCGTCGAGCGTGCCGTCGCCGTTCAGGTCGAGCCGGATCGGCGGATAGCCCGGGATGTTCCCGGCTCGGGACAGGAGGCCGCCTGCGGGCTCGTCGAGGTTCAGGGCGAGCGTCAGGCGCTGCCCTTGCGGCACCAGGCCGAGCCGGACGGTGAACAGCCCGCCAAAATCGAGGCGTTTCGCCTCGAAACGCAGGTCGAGCCCCTCCGACGGGTCGTTGCCGAGCTTGGCCGAGCCTGTCAGGGCGAGCCGTGCGGCCGTGCCCAGGATCGGCTCGCCGAGCCGAAGCTCGGAGAGGCTGAACTCCTTCACCTCGACCCGGACGGGGAGTTCCGGCAGGAGCGGTTGGTCCTCGCCCGCGACCGGCGTTTCGGCCGGGATCGGCCGGCGCGCGACGTCGAGCGTGCCGATCTCCAGCCGGTCGATCTCCAGGCGCCGCGACAGGAGCGCCAGCCGCCGCCACACGATGCGGGCGCGATCGAGCCGGAGCCAGACGCCGTCGCGGTCCGAGATCTGGATGTCCCGGATCGTCGCGTCGGACGAGAGCGCGCCGTCGATCGTGCCGATCGAGACGCGGGTCGCCGGGGTCGAGAGCGCGCGGGAGATCAGGTTCGCCAGCACGCCCTTCTCGTCGTCCGCCGCGAAAGCGATGGGGTTCGAGGCCCCAAGCGTCAGGAGCAGGAGCGCGAGGAGCGCCCCGCACAACGCGCGCGGCCATGCCCTGTCATTCCAGACGAAGCGGAGCTGAGATCCGGAACCCACGTTCATGCTCTGAAGCCCGATCGTGTGTTCCGGGTCCTCGCCTGCGGCGAGCCCCGGGATGACGAGGTTGGAAGGTCTGCGTTCCACCATCAGAACGCCTGCCCGATATTGACGTAGAGGACGAGGTCCTTGTCGCCGCGGCGCGGGTTCAGGGGCCTGGCGACATCGAGGCGGATCGGCCCGATCGCGGTCACGTAGAAGACCCCAAGCCCGGCCGCCATGCGCGTATCGCCGAAGAATTGCGGGAATTGCGACGCGTAGGAGCCGCCCGCATCGAAGAACGGCACGATGCCGATCGTGTCTGTCACCTTGATGCGTGCCTCGATGGACGTGTCGAACATGGACCGGCCGCCGACGATCCGTCCCGTCGGCCCGAACGGCGAGATGGTCTGGAAACGGTAGCCGCGCACGGAGCCGGCGCCGCCGACATAGTAGCGGTAGTTCGACGGGATGAGCTGGAGCTGGCTCGGCTCGTCCAGGAACCCGCCGACCCGGCCGCGCGCGGCCAGCACATAGCGGCCTTCTTCGTCGAACGCGTAATAGGTCGACGCGGAGGCGGTCGCCTGCGTGAAGGACACGGACGATCCCATGCCGGCCGGATAAGGCGTCACGGCGGCCGAAACCCGCACGCCGCGCGTCGGGTCCAGCGGCTTGTCCGTGTTGTCGAACTGCATGGTGAGCGGCACGCCGATCAGCGTGTAATCGACGTTCGAGATCGAGTCGCTCGTGCGGCCGCGCTCACCCTTGATGCCTAGCGTCGCCGACAATGTCTCGTCGATCCGGTAGCGGACGGCGGCCGTCGCGCCGGCGAGCCGCACCGTGTAGCCGCCGAACCGCAGGCTGCCGATGCGGTTGCGCTCGACCAGGCCGTCCACCAGGAAGTCGAAGCGCGAGCCGTCGATCGCCGGCTTGAGGAAGCTGAACGTGAACCGCGCCCCGATGTCGGAGATGCGATAGTCGCCGATATTGCGGATTCGCTCGCCGGTGTTGCGCGGCGCCTGGAAGATGTCGCCCTGCAGCCGCAGCCGTTCCGCCCCGCCGAACAGGTTGCGCTGCTCGTAATAGACGCGGCCGTTCGGGCCGTCGATCGTCGAGTAGCCGAGTGAATAACCGGCGGCATTCAGGGCCCGGTCCGTGACGTCGACGAAGATCGGCAGGTTGCCGCGGCTGTCGAGGCTGTCGCCCTCGCGGACGCGGACCGAGCCGACGGCCGGGATCGATCCGATCGACTTGCGCGTGGAATCGAGGCGCTCCGGCGAATAGGGCTCGCCTTCGTCCAGGTAGATGAAGGAGCGCACGATCTCCTGGTCGAAGCCCTTCGGGCCGCGCAGCGTCACCTCGCCGATCCCGGCCTTCTGCCCCGTGTCGACCAGGAACGTGACATCCATCGCATCCGCCGCGTGGTCGACGACAGGCGAGGGCGGCGGCGATTTCGCCAGCGGGAAGGATTGGCGCCGGAAATGGTCGACGAGGCGCGCGGTCGCGGCCCGGATGCCGGCGGATTCGGCCGGGTCGCCCGGTGCGATGCGGATGACGTAGGGGGGCAGCACGTCGGGCGGGATGGGTTGCCGCGTCGTCTGGTCCAGGACCTGGATATTGCGCAGGCGAAAGAGCGGTCCGGTTTCCGCGACGATCTTCACGGGAACGGCCTCGCGGTTGCGGAGCGCGGTCGCGGCCCGGATCGCGGCCGGGTTCTGGAACTGGCCGATCTGGACCGGGACGCCCGCGATCTCGATCGTGAGCGTCGCGTCGTAATAGCCCGCGCCCCACAGCGCATCGATCAGGGGTGCGAAATCGGCCGTGGCGCGCTGGAGCAGCGTGTCGCCGTCGGGCGGAGCGTCCTGCCGCAATCGGTAGAGGTTCGACGCGTCGCGAAGCCGGCTCTCGACGTCCTCGTCGCCCCGGATCTCGAAGCTGAGAACGTAAGCAAGCGCTGCCGTCGAGGGTGCAGGCGGATCATCGGACCCGAACAGCCCGAACAGGTTGAAGGCCGCCGCCGGCCCGCCATGGCCCGCGCCTACCAGCACCGCGATTACAAGGCCCAGGGCGATTTTCTGTCGCCACGGCCGACGCCCGAAACTCATTCATCCTCCCGCCGCCGCACCTGGCCATCCAGGCCGGGCCGTCGGGTTCGCGGTCCAATCCGTCCGGGACGCTAACGCCCCACGGCCCTGATGGCCACGCCGGGCGCTCCGCCCGCTCGCATTCCCGAGGTCGCATGTCACCCGCGAAGCACACATTTTCCGGCCGTCTCAACTAGAGTTGAAGCCGGGCGAGGCGCGCCTTGCGATAGTTTCGTCGGATGTCGGACATTACGGACAAGGCGGCCGGAGAACGGCAGAGCGAGGACTGGCGCACGCGCGTCGACGCGATCGATGCGGCCGGCCCGACGTCCGACGACTTCGCCCGCGCGACCGAGTACGGCCGCGGCCGCGACGCGGGCGAGCCTCGCGACATCCCGCCTCTCGGCTGGCGGGACATCGCCTGGCGAGTCCTCTACGCCATCCCCGAGGACCGCGTGCTGGCGACCGGCGGCAGCGTCGCGTTCTTCACGCTTCTCGCCGTCTTTCCGGCCATTGCCGTCGTCGTCTCGCTCTACGGCCTTTTCGCGGATGCCCGCACGATCGGCGACCATCTCGTGCTCATGGCCGGGATCCTGCCTGAAGGCGTGCTGGAGCTCTTCCGCAGCCAGATCATCGCGATCACGTCCAAGCAGACGCCCGCCCTGTCGATCGCCTTCAGCATCAGCCTCCTGGTCGCGTTCTGGAGCGCCAATTCGGGCATGGGGGCGCTCTTCGACGCCCTGAACGTCGTCTATGGCGAGCGCGAGCGGCGCAGCCTCGTGCGCTTCTACGGCACGACCTTCCTGTTCACGCTGGGCGCCCTGTTCTTCGCCGTGGCGGCGATCGGCGGCGTCGTGGTCCTGCCGGTCGTGCTCAAGTTCATCGGCGCGCCGTTCTCGGCCGAGATCATCCTGTCCGTCGCGCGCTGGCCGCTCCTGCTCCTCGTCGTGATGCTCGGCCTCGCGGCGATCTACCGCTTCGGCCCGAGCCGACGGTCGCCGCAATGGCAGTGGGTGTCGATCGGCTCGATCGCGGCCGCGCTGCTCTGGATCGGCGGCTCGATGGTGTTCTCCTGGTACGTCGCGAGCTTCGATTCCTACAACAGGACCTACGGGTCGCTGGGGGCGGGCGTCGGCTTCATGGTCTGGATCTGGATCTCGGTCGTGATCGTGCTGGTCGGGGCCGAGATCAACGCCGAGACCGAGCACCAGACGGCGCGGGACACGACGGAAGGCCCCGAGAAGCCGCTCGGTGCCCGCGGCGCCACGATGGCCGACCATGTCGGGGCGGCGCAGGCCTGAGACGTCGGCACGGCCGTTCGCGGCTCAGCGCGTCCCGATCCCGGAACCCGGGGCCCAGGACTGGCCACGCGCTTCGCCGCGGGTTCCCGCCTCCTCGTGCAGCATCCGGTACGAGTTCGCGCCCATGATGTGGCGCGGCTGACCGCCCGCCGGCACTGTCACCCCGCGCTGGGCGAGCCAGGCCTGCATCTCGGCGATCTCGCGCTGCTGCTCGACGATGACGGCTTCCGCGAGCTGCCGGGTCCAGGGATCCTTCGCGTGCTTCATGGCCACCTGCGCCATGTCGATCGCGCCCTGGTGATGCGGGATCATCCGGACGCGGAAATCCACGTCCGGATCGCCCGTGTAGGGTTGGCCCATGTTGCGCATCATGCGCTCGTCCGCGGCCTTGAACCCGCGCGTGGCAGGCGTGTCGGCCCCGGCCGATGCCGCCGCACGGGACGGGGCGTGCATGTGGCCATGGCCCTGTGCGCTCGCCGACCCAGCCGCTCCGGCCGCAAGTCCGGCTGCAAGCACCCATACGAAGCGTGTCATGGCGCGATTCCCAAGGCACGATGATGCGCCGATCGGCCGGGCGTACTCCTTCCCATGGTGGGAAGGTCAAGGACCGGTCCGCGCGGCGGGAGGCGCCGCTTGACTCCGGGGTTGCGAGCCTCAGAAGGTTCGCGGGCTTTCCCCCGATGAGGTTGTTCATGCGCCGCTGGTTAGGCCCTCTCTGCTTGTCCGCCGCCCTCGCGGTCGCACCGGCGCTCCTCGGGCCCTCGGCCGCGCGCGCGGACAAGGCCGCGAACACGATCCGCTTCGCCTACGACCAGGCGCCGGAGAACATCGATCCCTTCTTCAACAACGTCCGCATCGGCGTGATCATCGGCGCGCATGTCTGGGACACGCTCGTCTACCGCGATCCGAATACGGGCCAGTACAAGGGCCAGCTCGCGACGGCATGGCGGCAGATCGACGACAAGACGATCGAGTTCGACCTGCGGACGGGCGTGAAGTTCCACGACGGTTCCGACTTCACGGCCGACGACGTCGTCTACACGCTGAACTTCGTCGCGAAGCCGGAGAACAAGGTCGTCACCCAGGCAAATGTGAGCTGGATCGACCGCGTCGAGAAGATCGACGCCCACAAGGTCCGGGTAGTCACCAAGGAGATCTTCCCGGCCGCCATCGAGTACCTGGCCGGCCCGGTCGTGATCCACCCGGCCGCCTATTACGAGAAGGTCGGTCCCAAGGGCCAGAACGAGAAGCCGATCGGCTCGGGCCCCTACCGCGTGACCAGCCACGTCATCGGCAAGTCCGTCACGCTCGAGCGCAACCCGAACTACTTCAAGGATTCACCGAAGGCGCAGCCGAAGATCGCCAAGATCGAGATCCGCTTCATCCCGGACGCGCAGACCCGCCAGGCCGAAGTGATGTCGAACGGGCTCGACTTCATCATGAGCGTCGCGAAGGACCAGGCCGACCAGCTCGAGGCCGTGCCGTTCCTGCAGGTCGTGTCCGGCGAGACGATGCGCATCGCCTTCATGCAGATCAACCGGACGCCGGAGACCCCGACGGCTCCGCTGCAGGACGTGCGCGTCCGCCGCGCGATCAACCACGCGATCGACCGCGACACGATGGTGAAGCAGATCGTCGGGACGGGCTCGCGCGTCATCAACACGATCTGCTTCCCGGCCCAGTTCGGCTGCACGGACGAGGGCGCCGCGCGCTACCCGTACGATCCGGCCAAGGCCAAGGCGCTGCTCGCGGAGGCGGGTTTCCCGAACGGCTTTGCGGTCGACATCGTGGCCTACCGCGAGCGCCAGCAGACGGAGGCGGTCATCAACTACCTGCAGGCGGTCGGCATCAAGGCCAATCTGCGCTTCCTGCAATACGCCGCCATGCGCGAGCTCATCAAAGGCAACAAGGTCGGCCTGACGCACCAGACCTGGGGCTCGTTCTCCGTGAACGACGTCTCGGCCGGCACGCCCGTGTGGTTCGGCTTCATCGGCGAGGACGTGACCCGCGACCCCGAGGTGCGCGACCTCCTGAAGACGGGCGACACCTCCGTCGATCCGAACGCCCGCAAGGCGGCCTACAAGACGGCCCTGTCGCTCATCGCCGAGCGCGCCTATGCGGTGCCGCTCTGGTCGCTGCCGACCTACTACGTCGCCTCGAAGGACCTCGTGTTCAAGGCTTACGCCGACGAGATGCCCCGGTTCTGGGAGATGAGCTGGAA
>CAXUKK010000070.1:0-9660 GCA_964251455.1 uncultured Enterovirga sp. | reverse complement strand
GAACAGGATCACCCGTTCGACCTGCCCCTTGGCGCGGGCGGTGCGGATGTAATCCTCGCCCAGAACTTCGAGCACGCTCGCCCGCGTCATGCGGGCGATCAGCGCGATATAGATGACCGAGAGCGTCACGGACGGCAGGATGAGGCGCTGCAGAAAGCCCCAGAAGCCGCCCGAGATCGACTGGTAGCCCTGGATCGGCAGCCAGTTCAGCGTGATCGAGAAGACGTAGATCAGTGCATAGCCGATGACGAAGACCGGGACGGAGAAGCCGAGCACCGAGAAGCCCATCACGACGCGGTCGATCCAGGTGCCGTGCTTGTAGGCGGCCAGCACGCCGAGCGGGATCGCGACGAGGACCGCGATGACGATCGTCACGATCGCGAGCGACACGGTCGGCTCAAGCCGACCGACGATGAGCTCGGCAACGGTCTTCTTGAAGAAGAAGCTCTCGCCGAAATTGCCCTGCAGCAGGTTGCCGCCCCAGATCGCGAATTGCGCCAGGATCGGCTGGTCGAGCCCGAGGCGGGAGCGGATCATCGCGATCTGCTCGGAGGTGGCGTTGTCGCCCGCGATCACGGCCGCCGGATCGCCGGGCGTGAGGCGCAGCATGAGGAACACGAGCACCGCGACGATCAACAGGACCGGGATCGTCGCGAGAAGGCGGCGCAGGATGTAGGCGGTCATTCCCTCAGCCTGTCATTCCAGACGCCGCGACGGCGGCGATCCGGAACCCACGACTGGGCTCCGGAGGTTGATGGTGGGTTCCGGGTTCTCGCCGGTCGGCTGTGCCGACCGGACGAGCCCCGGAATGACATCGGGTCACTTCTTCTCGATGTTCCAGAACACGGGCGCCGCGGCGGTCAGGATGCCGGACACCTTCCCGCTCGTCGCGATCGGCACGTAATACTGGCCGAGATGGACGTGGGTCACGACCTCGCGCTGGCGCATCTGCACGGCCTCGACGATCGCCTTCTGCTTCGCAGAATCGGTCTCGCGGGCGAAATCGTCGCGCAGCTTCTCCATCTCGGCGTCGCACGGCCAGCCGAAGCCTGCCTTGTCGCAGCTCGAATTGACGAAGCCGGCCATCACCGGGTTCAGGATGTCGGCCGAGACCCAAGAGGTCAGCATCAGGTTCCAGCCGCCGGCATTGACCGGGTCCTTGCGGGTGCGGCGCGAGACGACCGTCTGCCAATCCGACGACTGCATGTCGACCTTGAAGCCGCCCTTCTCGAGCAACTGCTTCGCCACCGGCGCCAGGTTCGTCAGCACCTGCAGGTCCGTCGATTGCAGGAGCACGATTGGGGTGCCGTCGTAACCGGCCTCCTTCAGGAGCGCCTTGGATTTCTCGAAGTTGGATTCGAGCAGGCCTTCCATCCCCTTCTCGGTCGCGAACGGGGTGCCGCAGACGAAGATCGCCTTGCAGACCTTGTAGTAATCGGGATTGCCGATCGTCGCGTCCAGGAAGTCCTTCTGATTGAAGGCATAGAGCATCGCCTGCCGCACCTTCGGGTTGTCGAAGGG
Source organism: uncultured Enterovirga sp. (assembly GCA_964251455.1). Taxonomy (GTDB): domain Bacteria; phylum Pseudomonadota; class Alphaproteobacteria; order Rhizobiales; family Beijerinckiaceae; genus Enterovirga. Next base: position 8,139 of record CAXUKK010000070.1, on the reverse strand, counting down.
CTTCAGCAGGTGGTTCGGGCGCAGCGTGTATTGCAGGCCGAGCGGGTTGTAATCGACGAGCTTGATCGACTTGTCGCCCTTGAGGAGCGGGATCATGTCGTGCGGCGGCTGCTCATAATAGTCGATCTCGCCGCCGAGCAGGGCGTTCGCGGCCTGCTGCTGGTCGGCGATGGCGAGCCACTCGACGCGGTCCACCTTGACGACCTTGCCGCCCGCGAGCCCGGAGGCCGGCTCGGCGCGCGGCTTGTACTTATCGAACTTGACGTAGACGATCTTGTCGCCGGGCTTCCACTCGTCCTGCTTCAGCTTGAACGGGCCCGATCCCGTGAAGTCGGAGATCTGCGTGTTCGGGTCCGTGTCCGCGACGCGCTTCGGCATCATGAAGGGCACGTTCGAGGACGGTTTGCCGAGCGCGAAGAGCAGAAGGCCGGTCTGCGATTTCAGCTTGATCGTGAAGCTGTCGGCACCGTCGACCGTGATCGTGTCGACGAAGCTCATCACCTTCTGGCCGAGGGGGTCGCGGGCCGACCAGCGCTTGATGGAGGCGACGCAATCCTCGGCCGTGACGGGCTTCTCGTCGTGCCAGAGCAGGCCCGGGCGGAGCTTGAACGTGTAGGTGAGCTTGTCCGGCGATTCCGTGTAGGTCTCGACCATCTGCGGCTTTACTTCGCCCTTCTCGTCGAGCGCGAAGAGCGTGTCGTAGATCATGTAGCCGTGGTTGCGGACGATGTAGGCCGTGGTCCAGATCGGATCCACGATCTTCACGTCGGAATGCATGACGGCCTTCAGGGTCGTCTGCGCCTCGGCCGCCGACGAGCCGGCCAAAGCCGCCGCCGCGATCGCGGCCATCCTCCACGTGAAACTCATACCCACCTCCGCTGTCGCGCCCCTTGCGCGTTCTTGTGATCCGACAATGCACGCGGCGTGCCGCCCGGTGTCAATCGGTCTTGCGGACGGCATCCCGTTCGTAGGCGGCCGCGACGGACAGGAGTTCACGGTCGGCCCGCGGCCGTCCGATCAGCTGCATGCCCATCGGGCGACCAGCTTCGTCGAAACCGACCGGCAGGTTGACCACCGGGCAGCCCGACATCGTGCCCGGCACGACGACCTCCATCCAGCGATGGTAGCTGTCCATGGACACGCCCGCGATCTCCTGCGGCCAGCGGAGTTCGGTCGGGAACGGAAAGACCTGCGCGGTCGGCAGCGCCAGCGCGTCGAAACGCTCGAAGAGTTTCAGGGCGACCTGGTAGAACTTCGCCCGGACCTTCGCGGCGGCCGAAATGTCCTCCGCGCCGAGGCGGTACCCGCCCTCGATCTCCCACGTCATCTCGGGTTTCAGGAGCGCCCGCTTCTCGAGGTCGGCATAGACCTCGCCGTAGCGGCTGCTCATGGCCCAGTGCCGGAGCGTCGCGAAGGCGTCCCAGAGATCGGCCCAGGGGAACGGCACCGACACCGCTTCGATCTGCCAGCCCTTGGGCTCCAACTCCCGGAGCGCCGTTGCGCAGAGATCGAGAATGCCGGGCTCGAAGGGGAGGCGTCCATCAAGATCGGCCAGCCAGGCGATCCGTGGCGCGCCTTTGGGCGACAGGCCGGATTGGAAGGGCTCCGGCTCGGTTTCGAGCGAGAGCGGAGCGCGCGGATCGTGGCCGGCCATGATGCTCAGCATCGCGGCGAGATCGGCCACGCTCCGGCCCATCGGGCCGTTCGTCGCGAGCTGGGCGTAGAACGGGTCCTGCGCCGGCACGCTCGGCACGCGGCCCTGCGACGGCCGGAAGCCGAAGACGTTGTTCCACGCACCGGGATTGCGCAGCGAGCCGCCGAAATCCGAACCGTCCGCGATCGGCAGCATGCCCAGCGCGAGCGCCACGGCCGCGCCGCCGCTCGATCCGCCGGCGCTGAGATCGGGCCGGTAGGCGTTGCGCGTGGTGCCGAAGACCGGGTTGAAGCTGTGGGAGCCGAGCCCGTATTCCGGCACGTTGGTCTTGCCGATGATGATCGCTCCGGCCTCGCGGATGCGGGCGACGTGCAGGTCGTCCTCGGCCGGGACGTGGTCGGCGAAGAGCGGCGAGCCCCAGGTGGTCCTCAGACCGGCCGTCGCGGCCAGGTCCTTTATGGCGATGGGCAGCCCGTGCAGCGCACCGACCTTGCCGCCCGCCGCCCGCGCCGCGTCGGCCGCCCGCGCCTCCGCAAGGATGTGCTCGCGGGGCCGCAGCGACACGACGGCGTTGTAGGTCGGGTTGAGGGCGTCGATCCGATCGAGGCAGGCGGTGACGAGTTCGACCGAGGAGATTTCGCCGGCCCGGAGCCGGCGCGCGAGCGTCGTGCCGTCATCCTGCAGAAGAGCGGGCAGCTCAAGCCCGGCCGGCGCGACGAGGCGACCGTCGCGATCGAAGGCGGGGTGTCGCATCATGACAGCCGGTGCAGGAGCCCGGCGATCAGCCGGGCGCGCTGGGCGAGGCTGTCCACCTCGATATGCTCCTCCAGCGTGTGGTAGCCGGCGCCGAGCAGGCCGAGCCCGTCGAGGGACGGGATGCCGGCCGCGCCGGTGAAATTCGCGTCCGAGCCGCCGCCCGACGATCCGTGCGGCAGGTCGAAGCCGAGATCGGCCGCGACGCCGCGCGCTACCTCGTAGACCTTCATGGTGCCTGCATCCGGCTCCCAGACCGGCCGGGTGACGCCGCGCGCGACCGTGAAGCGCGTCCCGTCCGGGTTGCGGACCGACAAAGCCAGCATGCGCTCGACGCCGCGGTCGAGATCGGCCTGGCGCTTCGCCATGGACAAAGCCTCGGCGCGGCAGATCGTCGGCACGCAATTCACCCAGCGCCCGCCCTCGATGACGCCGACCGAGAAGGTGCAATCGTCGTCCGTCATGGCCTCGATGGCGATGAGCTGTCGCGCCATGGCGTTGATGGCGGAGCGGCCCTCCTTCAGGGTCGCGCCGGCATGGCTCGGCCGGCCCTCCGCCTCCAGGTTGTAACGCGCGATGGCGTAACGGCCCGTGACGACGCCGTTGCCCGGCTTTCCGGGTTCCGGCACCAGCACGGTCCGGTGTTTCTGCGCTTCGCTCATGATGAGGTCGCGGGTGCCGGGGCTGCCGATCTCCTCGTCGCAGGTCAGCAGCACCGAGACGGGCAGGGGCGTCTCTATGCCGGCCCGCGCCAGCTGGATCACGGCTTCGAGCGCCGCGTAGGCGCCGCCCTTCATGTCGAGGATGCCGGGCCCGTAGCAGCGGCCGCCCTCGCGCCGGAACGGCAGCTTCGCCAGCGTCCCCACCGGATGCACGGTGTCGAGATGCGACATCAGCAGGATGCCGGGCTCGCCGCGCCGCGGGTGCGGGAAATCGGCCCGCAGGCAATCGCCGAGGCCGGGCGGCCCGGGGATGCGCTCGACCGCGGCACCGGCTGCCGCGAGGTCGCCGGCCGCGACATCCATCATCCGGTTCACGGCCGGGACGTCGAAGGTCGGGCTCTCGGTCTCGACCCAGCGCTTGAGGCCGGCGAGCATCTGGTCGGTGTCGAAGGGGAGGGAGGCGGGGTTCATGGCGGTGTGCTCGGCTTTTATCGCAAACTCTCACCCCATCCTGAGGTGCCCGGCGTGAGCCGGGCCTCGAAGGAGGGCTCCGGATCGTGATGCGTCCTTCGAGGCCGCTTCGCGGCACCTCAGGATGAGGAACGTGGCGGCTTTCACACGGCCAGCCGCTTCTCGACCACGCGCGCCAAGAGGCTCGCGCCGATCGGCAGGATCTCCTCGCCGAGCACGAAGGCCGGGTTGTGCAGCGGCACGCGGCCCGTATGGCCGACGAAGGCATAGGCCCCTGGCACCGCGAGCAGCATGTCGGCGAAATCCTCCGAGCCCATCATGGGGCGCGGGTCGGTCAGGACCTTCTCGTCGCCGACGATATCGCGCGCCGCGTCCGCCAGCGCCTCGGCCCGTGTGTTCACGAGAACATTGAAGATCGGCCGGATGTCGACGCCGATCTCCATGCCGAACGAGAGCGCGACCCCTTTCGCGATGGTGCGCATCCGCTCGTGCACGAGCTTCGCCAGATCGGGCGAGAAGGTCCGGATGGTGCCCGCGAGCGTCGCCTCCTCCGGGATGACGTTGTAGGCCGCGCCCGCATGGATCTGCGTGATGGACAGGACGGCGGCCTCGAGCGGGTTGGCGTTGCGGGAGACGATCGTCTGCAGCGCCTGGGCGAGCGCGGTGGCAGCCATGATCGGATCGCGCCCGACATGCGGCATGGCGCCGTGGCTGCCTGCGCCCGTGATCTTGATGTCGAAGAAATCGGCGCCGGCCATTGCCTCGCCGGGCGAGACCGAGACCTGCCCCGGCTCGAGATAGGGCGAGTTGTGCAGCCCGTAGATCTCGTCGCACGGGAAGCGCTCGAACAGCTTGTCGGCCAGCATCGCGCGGGCGCCGCCGAGACCCTCCTCGGCCGGTTGGAACACGAACACGGCGGTACCCTTGAAGCCGCGGTTCTCGGCGAGGTAGCGCGCCGCGCCCAGCAGCATCGTCGTGTGGCCGTCATGGCCGCAGGCATGCATCGTCCCGGGCTTCGTCGAGCGCCAGGGCAGGTTCGTGATCTCCTCGATCGGCAGCGCGTCCATGTCGGCCCGCAATCCGATGCGGCGGCCGGGGCCGCCGGTGCCGTGCAGGATGCCGACGACGCCCGTGCGGCCGACATTCCGGTGCACCTCGATGCCCCAGGCGGCGAGCTTTTCGGCCACGATCTCCGCCGTGCGAACCTCCTCGAAGCCGATCTCGGGGTGGGCGTGCAGGTCGCGCCGGATAGCGACGAGGTCGTCCGCGAAATCCTGGATGGCAGGCATCACGCCCATGGTGTCTCTCCGTGTCGGTCTGAATGTCAGGGGGCCCGGAAGACGGGCCCGAGCGGCGACATGCGCATGCCGGGCCGGAGCCGCGTCCAGGGAAGTTGAGCCGGGTCGACCGGCATCGGGCCGGGCGCCGCACAAACGAGGATCGTCTCGGCGATCGGCTCGAAATCGGCCCGGAAATGGACCGAGCTCTTGTTGACCAGGATCGCTTGGCTCGTCGGCTCGATGCCGACCTGCCGGTACATCGCCTGATCCGCCATCTGTGCCTTGCGGGACGCGACCGCGATGCGGACGTCGCCGATCCTCAGGCAGGCGCAAGGCCCGAGCTTCATGCGGGCGCCGCCGTAAAAGGGCCCGCCCGCGACGAAGTTGCCGTCCGACAGCGCCTCGACCGTGAACGCCGCCTCGAGCGGCGTGTCGCCCGGGATCCGCGACTTGGCGCCGAGCGCGATATTGACCGTGGCGCCAACGCCCGCCGCATGCGCGGCCGCGGCGGCTGCGGGGTCTACGATCATGCCGATCGCGGCGCGCTTCGCATCGTTGCGGACCAGAGCGTGCACCATGCCCATCGTGTCGGAATCGCCGCCCGCGCCCGGATTGTCCTGCGTGTCCGAGATCACGACCGGGCGGGTCGCATCTTCGGCGATGCGCATCGCTTCGCGCACACCCTCGTCCGGCGTGTAGACGCGGCCGCGGAATGCCGCCTCGCTGGCCGCCACCAGGGCCGCCATCTCGTCCGCCGCCGCGTCCGCCTCGGCCTGGGTCGCCCCGTAGGCGACGACCGATGGGCCGCAATCCGGGAAGTCGGCCGCCGGGAAGCCGGGCAGGAAGGACAGCGTTGGCACCGTCTCGCCTTCCAGCTCATCGCGCCGGCCGTAGATCGTGCGGCACGGCTCCATGGCGGTCGCCTGCCAGGCGATCGGGATCAGGAACGGCAGTTGCCGGAACGCCTTCGCGTGACGAAGCCGTGTCGCGATGATGCCGGCGAGGTACGTGGCGGCACGCCCGCCGGTCTCGGCCATGTCGACATGCGGATAGGTGCGGTAGGCGATCAGCGCGTCGGCGCTCTCCACCATCAAGGGCGTGACGTTCCCATGCAGATCCAGGCTTGCCACGAGCGGCATGTCGGGGCCGATCGCGGCCCGCAGCCGGCGCAGGATTTCGCCCTCGCCGTCGTCGACATGCTCGGTCACCATCGCGCCGTGCAGGTCGAGATAGACGGCATCGACCGGCAGAGTCGCCTGGATGCGCTCGACGAGGTCGCCGGTGATACGCTCGAACGCCTCGCGCGTCACCTGCGCCGACGGCGTCGCGGCGGCCCAGAGCGCCGGCAGCAGCGTCCAGCCGCGCCGCGTTCCCTCGGCGACGAAGCCGGCCGCCCCGACATTGACGTTGCGAACCGCGTCGAACACGGCCTCGCCGCGCGTCAGGACCGGCCAGCCGCCGCCCTGTTCGAAGGCCTCCATGCCGGCCCTGGAAGGCGCAAAGGTGTTCGTCTCGTGCAGGAAGCCGCCGAAGGCGACGCGATAGGGCATGTGGAGAAGGAATCTCGGGATTGATCTCCGGCCAACCAAGCACGGGCTGTGCCGCCAGCCAAGGCGCGATTGCCTGCGCGGTCCATGTCGCGAGGCGCGAGCGCCGGCACGGGGATCCACATGGCGCGTGACCCACGGTCAAGGACGCTTAACCCTGCCCGGCGGGTTCCCCAGCCGGTGTGAAACCATGAGCAGCGCCAGAGGGTTGTAGGGCCAAACCCCTGAACCAGAAGGACGCACGGGTATGAACACATTCGTCTCTGTCGCGGCGGCAACCGCGCTCGGCATCGGCTTGGTGGCCGCCTCGCCTGACGCCCAGGCCGCTCCCGCAGCGCCGCTCTCGTCGAGACTCGATGCGCTGGCAGCCGCCGCTCCGAATGCCGAGTACGCGGCCTATCGCGGACGTCGCTACGGCCATGCCCGCGGGCGCCGCGGCGTCGGCCGGAATGCCGCCGGTGCAGCCGCCGCGGTCGGGATCGCGGGCGCGCTGATCGGCGGCGCGATCGCGGCGCAGCATTCCCGGCGGGACTATTACGACCAGCCGTATCGCGGCTACGGCGGGCCGGCCTATGGCGGCTACGACGACTCCTACTAGGGTCGCGGGCCATCAGGTCTGTTCAAAAGCCCGGCTCCCGAGAGGTGGCCGGGCCTTCTCGTTATGCGAGGTTGCGGTTCAACCGTCGCGGCAGGAGGAGCACTCGCCCTCGAGCTCGACGGCGCGGCTGACCGGCCGGAACCCGACCTGCGCGGCCGTGCCGGCGAGGTCGCGGGCAATGGTGGACGAGGCGAGCTCGTCGACATTGCCGCAGGTCGAGCACACCAGGAACACGGTCGTCTCGCCAGCACCGTGCTCGTGCGCGCAGGGCAGGTAGGTGTTGCGCAAGGCGATCCGGTGGATCAGCCCGGCCTCCATCAGGAATTCCAGCGTGCGATAGACGGAGATCGGCGAGATCCGCCGCTCACGGCCGAGCTGCTCGACGAGGTCGTAGGCGCCGAGCGGAGCCGAACTGCCGGCCAGCGCCTCGAAGACCCGCCGCCGCAGGGGCGTGAATTGCAGGCTCTTGTCGCGGCAGACGCCTTCCGCATGCGCCAGCAGCGTCGCCGGGTCCTGGGGCGCATGGTGATGGTGGTGCGGGTGCGCGGCAGGTGCCGCGTCTGAGCCTTTGCCCATGGGAGCCGGTCAGCCTCGATTGGGTTACAACATAACAGGAGCGCAACGCTGCCCGCCACCCCGCGGGATCGCCGGCTGCCTTCATCCACAGATGGGGGCTGGCGCGGCGATCTGAATGTTCTATGTTATATCCTAACATCTTGGCCGCTCCGCGGCCGTCCCTTCAGGTGGCTTGCGTGACCGACACGACGCGTCAGGGTAGCCGGCAGCAGCCGGCCGAGGCAGCTCCGTCCGTGTCCCTGATGCTGCTCGGGCTCGGCGAGCGGCTTGCCATCTCCGTCCTCCTGTCCGGCGCCGCTTTCCTCGGCGTCGCCTGGGCGATCGCCTGAGCCTGGGATCGTGGACGTGCCGGTGGGCAGCGTCGCGCCGCCGGCCCTGACGTTTCGGGCGGCGTCATTCGGCTATGTCGGGCGCCCGGCCGTGCAGAGCGTCGACGGCGTCGTCGCGCGTGGCGCCGTTCTCGCGCTCGTCGGCCCGAACGGCGCCGGCAAATCGACGCTGCTCAAGGGCATCGTCGGCGAGGCGGCGCGGCTGTCGGGGAGCCTCGACCTGCACGGGCTGCGCGTGCCGGACCTCGCCTACCTGCCGCAGCTTCCCG
>CAXUKK010000069.1:0-9680 GCA_964251455.1 uncultured Enterovirga sp. | reverse complement strand
ACGAAAATCGGCCGTCCGCAGGCTCGATCTGCACTGTCGAGCCTGCGAAGGCATCGTCGATTGCGGCATCGAGGGCGCTGGCATCGCCGATCTCCCGGATGGTTTGGAGTGCGGCGGCGAGGTCCGAGCCGTCATCGCTCAACACGGGAGTATGCGTCCCGACCTGCGGCTGGCGCGCGGGCGCCTCCCCGTCCGATCGGAAATGATCGTAGAACCGCCAGGATCGCAGCCGCTCCCGGATGAGCGTCATCTCCGGTGCGCTGCGTGGATCGACGAACTCCGTCATCATGCTCTGGTAGGTCGGGAGCGTCTGCGGGATCGACTGCCACGCACCCTCGCCGTCTGTCGCCCGCAGCGCCGGCCCGCGGCGATCGACGAGCATGGACCCGCGACGGAAGGCAGGGCCGGCCCAGATGCACTCCCGCTTGATCTCCGGGTCGAGAACGAAGGCCGAGTTCAGGACGCTCGGAAGGCCGAGATCGACGGCATAGCCGAAATCGTCTGATGCGAAGCCGAGCCGGAGAGCGACGGAGTCTCGTCGTACGGTGCCCTGGACCGGCTTACGGGCGGCGTGAGCAGACCGCGTTCCGCGCTCGGGACCAGCCCACAACGTCGAGGGCAGGCCGCCTTCCCGGGCGAGCGAGCCGATCAGCCCACCCTGCGCTGTCTGGGCGAGAAGCCGTAGCGCGCGATACAGGCTGGACTTTCCGCTCCCGTTCGCGCCGGTCACCACGTTGAGGCGCGCGAGCGGGACCACGAGATCCCGCAGCGACCGGTAATTGGCCACGGCAATCGTGGTCAGCATTGCGGACCGTCGACCTCGATGATCGGGCCAAGCCTACAACGTGCCGCAGACCGGCCCGGCAAGGAAGCCCGCGAGATCCGTCGTGACGTGGTCGATATGCGGCGCCTCCACGGCTTCCTGCTCGAACGCGTCCCGGAAGGGGTCGATCGTCAGAGGCAGGACGAGGCAAGTCGTCATGCCGAGATCGTGCGGCACCACGAGGTTCTTGGCGATGTCCTCGAACATCGCGGCCCGGGTAGGCTCGACGGCATGCTTGTCGAGGAAGAGGTCGTAGGCGCGCCTCTCGGGTTTGGGCGTGAAGCCGGCCGCCTCGATGTCGAAGACGTCCTCGAACTGGTCGAAGATGCCGAGCTTGGTGGCGACGTCACGGGCGTGCTTGCGCGAGCCGTTCGTCAGGATGAGCTTGCGTCCGGGCAACCCCTTGATCGCGTCGCCGAGAAGCGCGTTCAGCTCGATGGTCGAGTGGTCGATGTCGTGCGCGAAATCGAGGAAGTCGGCCGCGTCGATGTCCTCTTCCTCCATCAGACCGCGCAAGGTCGTACCATAGCGATGGTAGTAATGCTTTTGAAGCGCGCGGGCCGAGAGTCCGTCGATGCCGAAATGCTGCATCACGTAGAGCGTGATGCGCTCGTCGACCTGCGGCCACACGCGGGCCTCGTGCGGGTACAGCGTGTTGTCGAGGTCGAAGATCCAGGTCTCGACATGCTCGAACCCGCGTGCGGCGGCAGCGGACAGGTGGGGAGAGGAGGCAGCGCCCATTCGCGAGACAAAAAGGGGGCCCTGCGGCCCCGTCTCCGCTAAGATAGGATCCCGGCGCCGCCCAAGGAAGGCCTCGACGGTCAGCCCCGCACGAGCGTCCCGGCACCGAAATCCGTGAACAGCTCGAGCAGGACCGCGTGGGGCACCTTGCCGTCGAGGATGACGACGGCCTCGACCCCACGCTCGAGCGCATAGATGCAGGTCTCGATCTTCGGGATCATGCCGCCCGTGATCGTCCCGTCCGCGATGAGGCGGCGGCAATCGTTCACGGTCAGCTCGGGGATCAGGTTCTTGTCCTTGTCGAGCACGCCCGGCACGTCGGTCAGCAGCAGCAGGCGCTTGGCGTTCATGGCGCCGGCGATCGCGCCCGCGAACGTGTCCGCATTGACGTTGTAGGTCTGGCCGTCGGCGCCCGACGCGACCGGCGCGATGACGGGGATGAGCTCGGCCTTGAGCACGGCGTCGAGCACGGTCCGGTCGACGACCGCCGGCTCGCCGACGAAGCCGAGATCGAGCTCCCGCTCTTCCTTCGAGTCCGGATCGACGGCCATGCGCACGGCCTTGCGGGCGCGCACCATGTTGCCGTCCTTGCCGCAGAGCCCGATCGCCCGCCCGCCCTCGTTCGAGATCCAGCCGACGATCTGCTTGTTGATCGAGCCGGCGATGACCATCTCGACGACCTCGACGGTCGCCTCGTCCGTGACCCGGAGCCCGGCCTCGAAGTTGGACTTGATGCCGAGCTTGTCGAGCATGCGGCCGATCTGCGGCCCGCCGCCATGGACCACGATCGGCTTCACGCCCGATTGCTCGAGGAGCACGATGTCCTCGGCGAAATCCTCCGCCGCCGCAGGATCGCCCATGGCGTGGCCGCCATACTTGATGAGCACGATCTCCTGGTCGTAGCGCTGCATGTGGGGCAGCGCCTGCACGAGCACCTCGGCCCGCACGGGCGCCGGGGGCAGCTTATCGGTCATGATGATCTCCGCTCGGGATGGCGTGCTGGCGGGCGGATCAGGCCGCCTGCTCGCGCGACTTCGAATGGCCTGAGAAGCCGAAGGTGACGCGCATCCCCTTGTGGTTCTCGTCCTGGCCCCACTCGGCATCGAGCTTGGTGGCCATCGCCTTCACGATCATGCGCCCGAGCCCCTTCTCGGTGCGCGGCGCGACCGGCACGGCGTCCCGTCCGACGCCATCATCCTCGACCGCCAGCATGATCCGGCCAGATGGCTCGTTGCGCAGCGTCACCCGGATTGGGCCCCGGCCGTCCGGATAGGCGTATTTGGTGGCGTTCAGGACGAGCTCGGTCACGACGACGCCGACCGCGACCGCCCGGTCCGGATCCACCTCGACCGGTTCCGCCACGAGCGAAATCCCGTGCGCCCCGCCATCCTCGGTGGAGCCGCGCAGATCCTCGACGAGACCCTTCAGGTACTGGTCCAGCGCGACCGACTGGACGTCGTCGGACGTGTACAGCCGGCGGTGCACCTGGGCCACCGCCATCACGCGCCGGTTCGCACCGGCGAGCGCGGATTTCACGTCCTCGTTCTGGCTCGCGGACGCTTGCAGATGCAGGAGCGCCGCGATGATCTGGAGCGAGTTGCCGACCCGGTGGTTGACCTCGCGCATGAGCAGCGCTCGCTCGGCCGCGAGCGCCTCGAACCGGTCGCGCGCCTCGCGGACCTCGGCCTCGGCGGCCTCCTTCGCGCGGCGAAGCCGGACCGCATGCATCGATTGCTCGATCGCCGCCGTGAGCAGCGGAATGAATTCCTCGCCGATCGTCTTGACGACATAGTCGGAGGCGCCAGCCTTCAGGGCCGCGACCGCGACGCTGCTCTCCTGCGTGCCCGTCACGTAGACCACCGGCGGAGGATCGGGCAGTGCCCGGATCCGAGCCAAGGTTTCCAGCCCGTCCTGGCCGGGCATGTAATGATCCACGGCGACGACATCGATGCCGCCCGCCTCTACCCGCCTCAGACCGCCTTCGCCCTCATGCGCCGTCTCGACGACGAAGCCGCGCCGCTCCAGCCCCTTCTGGACCAGCCGTGCGAGACCTGGATCGTCGTCGACATAGAGGACGCGAAGCGGCCGATCGGTCATGCCGCCTCGGGCACCTGGATGACCGAGAAGAAGAGCCCGAGCTGGCGGATCGCGTTGGCGAAACCTTCGTAGTTCACGGGCTTGGTGATGTAGACGTTGCAGCCGAGATCGTAGCAGCGCTGGATCTCGCGCTGGTCGTCGGTCGTCGTCAGGATCACGACCGGCGCCCGCTTGAGGTGCTCGTTCTCCTTTACGATCTTGAGGATATCGACACCCGTCATGTCGGGCAGGTTGAGGTCGAGGAGCAGCAGGAGGGGCCGGCCCGCATTGTTCCGGCCGCTGCCGTCGGGACCGAGCAGGTAGGCGAGCGCGCTCGTGCCGTCCCGGAAGGGGACGATCTCGTTCGTCACGCCGGCCCGCCGGATGTTCTTTTCGATCAGACGAGCATGGCCCTCGTCGTCCTCGACCATGATGATCGTCACCGGCATGGTCATGCTGCCTTCCTCTGTGTCTCGGCCGACCAACGCTTAGGCAAGACGACGGAAAAAGTCGAACCCTGCCCCGGCTCGGAGGTCAAGCTGATCGTACCGCCGAGGCGCCGCACGAGCGCCCGAACATGCGCCAGTCCGATCCCCTCGCCGGGCTTGTCCTGCGTCCCGGCGCGCCGGAACAGCTCGAACACGCGCTCTTGGTCGCGGCCCTCGATGCCGCGGCCGTTGTCGCGCACGTCGTAGACGATGTTCGGTCCCGCGACCCGGCCTGAGATATCGATCAGGCCCGGCACGCCCGGCCGCAGATACTTGATAGCGTTCTCGACGAGGTTCGAGAAGATCTGCTCGAGCGCGAGCCTGTCGCTCGCAACCGGCGGCAGCCTGGCCGTCGTGATAACGGCGTTCGCGGCTTCGGCCTGCACGGTGGCGTTCGCCTTGATCGCCTCCAGCAGCGCCGTCATGTCGACGCGCTCGGCCCTGAACTCGCGGCGACCCTCGCGCGACAGCTTGAGGATGGCGTTGATCAGCCGATCCATCTTGCTGATGGAGGTCCTGATGAAGCTGATCGCCTCGTCGAAATCCTCGCTGAGCTGCGTGTCGGCCTTTTTGGCGGCCGCATCGGCGCCCGGACCCCGCAGATCCGCCAGCCGCTGGATCGCGTCTCCCCGCAGCGCTTCGAGTTCGGACGTGAACCCCATGATGTTGACGAGGGGCGAGCGCAGGTCGTGGCTGACGATGTACGCGAAGCGCTGGGCCTCCTCGTTCGCCTCGCGCAGGTCGCTTTCGCGCTCCTGGAGCGACAGCGAGGCGCGGGCGAGTTCCGCCCCGACTTGGTTAGCTTCTGCAAGGCCCGTCTCCAGCGGCTGGACGGCCTCGCCCCGGCCGACGGCCCCGGCTCGGTCCGTCAGAGCGCGGATCGGGACGGTGATGCGCTGGCCGAAGAAGACGCCGAGCACGACCGAGAGCGCAAGGGTGGCCGCCCCGATGGCGGCGAAGAGCGAAAGCGAACGCCACAGAGGCTCGTTAAGCTCCGTGTGGGGCACCCCGACGGCCGCGCGGAAATCTGTCAGGTTCGAGCGCGCATAAGCGCCGAAGATCCGGCGCCCGTCGATCGTCGTACCGGTCCAGTTGCCCTGGCGCCCACCGGTGCGCTCGCGCAGGTCCTGGCTGGCGAGCTTCCCGACGAATTCCTCCGGGCGCAGGTTGCGGGCCATGATCGTGCCGCCCCGATCGACGATCGCGACCGAGTAGCCCGGCGCGATCTCCGTCTGGCTTAGTATCCGCTGAAGGCGGTCGAGGCTCAGGCTGAAATAGAGGACGTAGATCGGCTGGTCGGCGCGACGGACCGCTGTCGCGATCGCGAAGATCGGTTGGTTCGAGAGCTGACCCTGGAAGATGTCCGTGATGAACGTGCGCCCCGCCGCAAGGGCGTCCCTGTCGATGGGCAGGTTCGTCCTCGGGAGCGGAACGCCCCACGGCACGCGGGCGCTGACGAGTTGCTGCCCCGACAGGTCGGCCAGGACGGGTATGATGCCTTGCCGGTCGGCGAGTTGCCTCGCTTGGGCGTGGAAAGCCTCCAGGTCGCCGCTCTGCAGGTAGACTGAAAGGGACAGAACATCGAGGGATGCGAGCAGCCCGGTCATCTCGCGGTCGACCGCGACGGCGACGTTGCGGGCAGTCTCCGACGCCTCTTCCTCCAGGCGGCTCCGCTCCGTTGCGGCGATCTGCCAGAGCAGAAACGCGACGAAGATCAGGATCGGCGCCGCGAGAACGGCCGTGAAGATGCCGAGATGCCCGCGGACGGACATCGCGCGGGAGCGAGCGGGTTCGGGCCCACTCTCGATTGGATCCAAGGTATCTGGCATGCGGCTCCGTCCGCTCATGGCGGAGCCGGGTCGGCTTGGCAAGCACGTAACAAGAACGCCGGTGCAGTCCTATCCCTGGTCGAGATGACCCCAGGCCGGGCTCCAGTGGCCGCCCTTGTCGATCACGACCACGTTGCGGCCCAGTTCGTTGGCGAGCTGGCATCCGACCGCGAGCGCCTGCTGCGCGCCGAGCGAGCCGTCCTGGCCGAAGCTGAGAGCGGAGCCCTCCGCACCCGAAGCGTCCGCAGGTCCTTCGACCTCGCCCAAGGTCATCGCCCCGTTCTGCCGTATGGTCACCGTGACGGCGCCTGGATCACGCGTGTCGACCTGCGAAAAACTGTTCGAGGGAGTTGCCATGTGCGTGCTCAACTTACCGGAGTGAGTTCCGTTTCGGCGACGGCCCGCTCCTGCCCGTTCTGGCCCTTGATGCGATAGTGATTGTCGCCGTTCGGGGTCGCGGGCAGTTGGCGGACCACCTCGTAGACGCCCTCGCCCGAGCGGTCGAGGAATCGCGTCCTGACGCGCACGTGCTGGCCGACGGTGAAGCGGTGCTGGGCCACTCTAAAAACTCCTTGCTGCGCAAGCCGCACTCATCAGGCGAAGCGGCGCCTCTGACCATCTCGGCCGGACGAAGCAGCAGCTCGAGAGGGGGGGCGATTCGAGACGCCGTCGGCGGAGACGACCGAGGTCTGAGGCATTTATATGGCTGAGCTTAGGTTGAGGGCAAGTTTCATGGCACGCTCCTCCTGCCGATCACGGCCGCTGCGGCCGCCACGGCCCAGCCGGCCATCAGCAAGATGCCCCCGGTCGGAGCGGCCATTGGGACCGGGGATGCGGCGCCGAAACCCCGGATGGCGAGATCACCGGAGAAGAGCGCCAGGCCGATCGCCAGCAGAGCCCCGGACACAAGCGCAAGCCGGCGATGGACCAGGCCTGCCGCAGCGGCCCCGGCGAGGCCGACGAGGGCGGGGGCGTGCGCCAGCAGGAAGCGTGCAGAGGTATCCAGCGTTCCGCCGCCGCTGACGTGGGCGGCGGCCGCCGAGAGCGCCACCCCCAGGCAGCCCGCGACGGCGCCAAGGGCGACGAGGGCGCGTTCCGGACCGGACGTCATGCTCCGCGTTCGGCAAGCAGCCGGGCGACCGACGCGCGGAGGTCGGAGACGCCGAGCCCATCTCGGCTGGAGGTCGGCTGCACGACCGGAAAGGCCGCCGGCCGCCGCTTGATCGCCGCCTGCGTCTCGGCGAGGCGCTGCTCGATGACGCCGTCCTTCAGCTCGTCGGCCTTGGTCAGAACGATCTGGTAGGACACGGCTGCCGTATCGAGCCCGTCCAGGACGCCGATGTCGTTGACCTTCAGGCCATGCCGCGCATCGATGAGGACGTAGACGCGGGCAAGGTTCTGGCGGCCGCGCAGATAATCGTGGATCAGGGTCGTCCAGGCCTCGACCTTGTCCTTGCCGGCTGCCGCGAACCCATAGCCCGGCATGTCGACCAGGCGCAGCCGGCCGCCGATATCGAAGAAGTTGAGCTGCTGCGTCCGCCCCGGCGTATGCGAGGTGCGCGCCAGGGTCTTGCGACCGGTTAGCGCGTTGACGAGGCTCGACTTGCCGACGTTCGACCGGCCCGCGAACGCAATCTCGACGCCCTCCATCGGCGGCAGGTTGTCCGTCCGGGTCGCCGCCCAGATGAAATCGGCCGGGCCGGCGAAGAGCTTCCGGCCGATTTCGACGAAATCGTCCTCGGCGGGGCTCGTCATCCCTTCGCGGCCGCAGGGGGCTTCTTTGCGAACATCGAGCGCAGGTTGTCCCAGAGCTCGATCCGCACGCCGTTGCGCCGCATGATGATGCCCTGCTGCAGCACCGACAGCGAGTTGTTCCAGGCCCAGTAGATCACGAGGCCGGCCGGGAAGCTCGCCAGCATGAAGGTGAAGATCACCGGCATCCAGGAGAACATCGCCTTCTGGACCGGATCCGGCGGCTCGGGATTCATCTTCATCTGAAGGAACATCGTCACGCCCATGACGAGCGGCCAGACGCCGATATGCAGGAATTGAGGCACTTCGTAGGGGAGGAGACCGAACAGGTTGAAGAGCGACGTCGGATCTGGCGCCGCGAGATCGCGGATCCAGCCGAAGAATGGCGCATGTCGCATCTCGATGGTGACGAACAACACCTTGTAGAGCGCGAAGAACACCGGGATCTGGATGAGCACCGGCCAGCAGCCCGCCACGGGATTGATCTTCTCCCGCTTGTAGAGCGTCATCATCTCCTGCTGCTGCTTGACGCGATCCTCTTTGAACCGCTCGCGGATGGTAGCCATCTCGGGCTGCACCGCCTTCATCTTCGCCATGGAGACGTAGCTCCGGTTGGCGAGCGGGACGAAAAACCCCTTCAGGATCAGCGTCACCAGCAGGATGGAGACGCCAAAATTGCCGAACAGCCGGAAGAAGAAGTCCAGGGCTTTGAACATCGGCTTGGTGATGAAGTAGAACCAGCCCCAATCGATCAGGAGGTCGAACTTCTTGATCCCGAGCTCGGCCTCATAGGCCTCGATCTGCGCGGTTTCCTTCGCGCCGGCGAAGAGGCGCTGCGTCAGGGTAACGGTGGCGCCCGGCGCGACCGCCTTCGCGTCCGACAGCGTGTTCGCCTGGTAAGTGAAGGCAGTGCCGTCCTGACGCGATGTGAAGCTGCCCTGGTAGGGCTGCGCCTGCTCGGGAATGGCGGCCGCAGCCCAGTACTTGTCGGTGATGCCGAGGAAGCCGCCAGTCACGCCGTTCCAGACCTTGCCGCGCGTGGTCTGGCCCGGAATGATGTTTTCCTTGTCGAGCGCCGCGTAGCCCCATTCCTGCAGCCCGTTGTCGCCGACGACGCCGATCATGCCCTCGTGCAGGACGTAATAGCCCTGCGTCGGCGGCTTCCCGTGACGGGATACGAGCGAATACGGGTAGAGCGTCGCGGGGGCCTGACCGCGGTTCTCGACCGAGTCCTGGACCGAGAACATGAACTTCTCGTCGACCGAGAGGACGCGTCGGAACATCAGGCCGGCGCCGTTGTCCCAGGTCAGCGTCACCGGGCGGGCCGGCGTGAGTGTCGCGGCGTCGGCCGTCCAGAGCGTATCCTGGCCCGGCGCACCCGGCCCGACCCAGCCGAACTCGGCGTAATAGGGCGTCGGGCTGCCTGATGGTGACAGCAGCACAATGCGAGGCGAGTTCGGATCGACCGTCTCGCGGTAGTTCTTCAGGGCGACGTCATCGATGCGTCCACCCTTGAGGGCGATCGATCCGACCAGCGACGGGGTGTCGACGGCAAGGCGAGGCGAATGTGCGAGCGCCGCCTCCCGCGTCTCGACGACGGGGGCACCCGGCGCCGATGGCACGGTGGACGGTGCGGGCGTCGACGGCTGCCCCTCGCGCGGCGCTACGCTCGGATTCTGCGGGTTCTGTCCGGGCGCGGTCGCGGACGACTGGCTCGTGGTGGCGGCGCCCTTCTGCCGCTCCACCATCGGAACGCCGTAGAAGTAGTTCCAGCCGATCAGCACCACGACCGACAGGACGATGGCGACGAGGAGGTTCTTGTTGTCTTCACGCATGATCGTCAGGTCCGCTGTGACGCGGTCTCTTCAGCCGGCTTGATGGGGTGATCGTGGCCACGGCCCGGGGCCTTAGGCCGCATGACGGCCTTGAGGCCGCGCGACAGGTCCTCGATCAGGGTCGAATACGGGGCGG
>CAXUKK010000068.1:0-9697 GCA_964251455.1 uncultured Enterovirga sp. | reverse complement strand
GATCCGCACGTCCGGATCGGGATCGGCCAGGAGGGCGGGCAGGTGAGGGGCCGCGGCACCCGGCGACTCTTGTAGCGCTTCGACCACGAGGGTCCGGAGAGCGGCGTCATCGGACCGGAGGTGGCCGATGAGAGCTGCCACGGCCGGTTCGCCTCCGATCCGCATGAGGCTGGTCGTGATCGCTTCCCGCACCCGCGGATCGGGTTCTCCGGCCAGTGCCTGCGCGAGTGCGTCGAGCCCCCCGGGAATTTCGGCCAGAGCCCGCGCCGCGGACCGCCGGATTTCCGGATCCGTGTGCGACAGAAGGGTGAGGGGATCGCCCCCGGGGGCCGCGGGCGACGAGGCTGCGCCGGATATCGTGGGGCGTCGGACGAGCGGCATGTCAGGCCACGAGCTCCATCAGCCGGCTTGCGATGGCGTTGACCGGCTCGACGAACTCCGCTCCGCCCGCCTTCACCAACTCGCCCGGCATACCCCAGACCACGGCGCTCTCCTCGGACTCGGCGATGGTGCGCCCGCCCGCATGACGCAAGCGGGTCATGGCGTCGGCCCCATCCCGGCCCATGCCCGTCATCAGAACGCCGACGAGCCGGGTTGGATCGAGGTGGTCGAGCGCGCTCGTCACCATGCGTTCGACGCTTGGATGCCAGAGGTAGTCCGGCTGGGACGGGGCGACCATCGCGACCGGACCGTCGGGCCGGTTGGACACGATCGCGTCCGCGTCACCTTTCGCGATCAGGACGTGCCCTGGCTTGAGGGGCGTCGGACGGCCGAGCTCCGAAACCGACACGGCGCAGAGCCGGTCGAGCCGCTGCGCCAGGGCGCCCGTGAAACTCGCCGGCATGTGTTGCGCCACCAGCACGGGCGAGGGGAAATCCGTCGGCAGCCGCGACAGGACCGCATCGAGGGCCGGCGGTCCGCCGGTGGAACACCCGATCAGGACGAGCCCAAGCCCGGAGCGCCCGGCCCTGCGAGCGAGCGCAGGGGAGGGTGCCGGGGCGACGTGCGGCCGAACGGGTGGTTGGCGAGCCAGCCCCGACCGCGCGCGGACGCGCTCTGCGAGTCTCAGGCTCTTGCGGACCCGCGTACCGGCCGCGAGCCGGACCTTCTCGACGATCGCGGGCGCGAGCCGGTCGATCTCGAGCGAGATCGCGCCCGAGGGTTTTGGTACGAAATCGATCGCGCCGAGTTCCAGAGCCTCGAACGTGACCTCCGCACCTTCGGCGGTCAGCGACGACACCATCACGACGGGGCAGGGATGCTCGATCATGATCCGGTCGAGACACGTGAGCCCGTCCATTTCCGGCATGTGGACGTCGAGGGTGATCACGTCAGGGTTGATCTGCGGCAGGAGCGCGAGGGCTTCCCGCCCGTTGCGCGCGAAAGAGACCTCGAAATCCGGCTCGGCCGCGAAGATGCCGCCGAGGAGTTTCCGCATGAGCGCCGAATCGTCGACGACGAGGAGCTTGATCACGCGGCTGGGCGCGCCTTCTGGTCCCGGCCGATCGCCGCCAGGATTCGCTTCTCGGTCGTGTCCAAAAGCCCGCGCGGATCGATGAGAAGGACCATGCCGTCAGCCTCGGTCATGGCGACCCGAGGCACGATGCGGGCCTGGTCTTCGGCCAGTTCCGGGGCCGGCATAATGAGCGAGGCAGGGAAGCGCCGCACGTCGGTCACCTGGTCGACGATGAAGCCTGCGCGGGTTCCCTCGAACGTCATGACCACGATGCGGCGGCTGGTGCCCGCCGGCGCGGGCGGCAGATCGAAGCGGCGGCGCTGATCGAGCACTGGCACCGCGCTCCCGCGCAGGTTCATGATGCCCTCCACGAAGGCGGGTGCCCTTGGCAGCCGGGTCAGGTTCTCGGGTACCCGCACGACCTCCTCGACTGCCGCGACGGGCAGGCCGAACACGTCCCCTCCGAGGCGGAACAGCACGAATTGCTCGCCGTCGCCCGCGGCAGTCGTGGACGCGCGCTCGTCCGCAACCGCCTGTCCCCCTTCGCTCGCGATCCGACGCATGACGGCCTCGTTGAACAAACCTTCGGTCGACAGAACGGACACCAGGCGTCTTCCGCCGTCCAATCGGCAGATGGCCTGGATCTCGGCCCCGTCGGTTCTAAGCAATGCTGGGACGGGATCGATCCTGCGCTCGTCCACCTGCACGATCGAGCGTATCCGGTCGACGACGAGGCCGGCACGCGTTCCGTGGACGCGCGTGACGACGACCTTGGCGCTCGGCGTGAACGGCCGCGCCGGCAGGCCGAGCAGCCGGGCGGTCGACACGAGGGCGAGAAGGCCGTCGCGAAGGGGCACGACACCAAGGATGTGGTCGTCGGCATGCGGGACGGGTGAGAGGTGAGCGGGCAGGGGAACGATCTCTGCCACGCGGTCGAGCGGGAGCGCATAATCCTGGCCCGATACGTCGAACGTCACGAGCGGCAGCCTTCGATCGCCGGTCGAGATCCTGTCCGCCGAGGCCGTGTCCGCGGTCGCTGTCCGGGTCGGCCGCCGTCCGAATTGGGGGAAGCTCTCCGCGAGCAGCCGATCCAGGGCCACGATGTGAGCCACGCTGCCATCGCGTAGCCTGGCAAGGCCATCCGAAAACCCGCCCGACTTGCCGCTCTCACCCGTCGCTTCGTGGCGGCCGGAGGCAAGCGCCGCCATTCCCTCCGTCATCAGTCCCAATGGCGCGCCGGCATCGACGACGAGGATGCGCGCCGCGTCGCTCGCGCCAGGGCGGGCCTCGTTTCCGGCGAGATCGACGACAGGCAGCACCGTCCCGCGCAGGTTCATCAGTCCGATGAGGGCGCGCGGAGCCTGCGGCACGCGCTGCAGATTGGGCACGCGCATGATCTCGCGGACCCGCCCTGCCGGCAGGGCAAGCGATCTGCCGCCCACCGTGAAAACGACGAAGCGGTCTTCGCCGGAGGCTGCGCTTCCGGCCGGCTCAGCCATCCGCCGATTGCACCTCGTCCGCCAGCGATGCGATCTCCTCGATGGCTGCCGCGAGGTCTTCGGCGCCGCGCGCCTGTTCCCGCGCCGCGGTCGCCGCTTCCGTGGCGGCCCGCGCCGCCTCCTCTGCGGCGGCGGCGATCTGCTGCGAACCGCTGGCGGTCTCGCGAACGGCCGTCAGGATCCGGTCCGTGCCGGCGACGATCTCCGTGTTCCCCTGGCGGAGTTCGGTGACATGGCCCCCGATCGCATCGAAGCTCGACAGGAGTGCGTCGCCCTTCAGCAATTCCGCCCGCGTCGCGGCGAGGACCAGTTCCAACTCGCGACGGACCGCTCCGATCTGGTCCTGGATGGTTCGGACCGTGTCCTTGATGCTGTCCGCACTCTCGGCTGAATTACGCGCGAGCTCCCGGATATCGGCCGAGACGAGGGCGAAACCGCGCCCCGCCTCACCCGCGCGGGCTGCTTCCACCGAGCCGCTGACGGCCAGCATCGTGGTCTGGACGGCGATCAGCGCGATCCGGTCGACGATCTTGTCGATCCGCCTCATCCGGTGGCCGAGAGAGGCGACGCGCTCGAGGCTGGACTCGCTCGACGCGACGCTGGTTCCGACGCCGGCTGTCAGGCCTGCCAGTGCCGTCCGGGCCTCGGCGAGTGCGCGCTCAAGCCCCTCGACGCGGGTGAGCGCGTTCTGGCCGTTCGCTGCCGTGATGCCGGAATTGCGCTCGATATGCGCCATCGCGGAATTCGCCTCCTGCGCGGCTGCGCTCTGCGCCTCCGTCCCGCGGCTGATCTCCTGGATGGCGGCCAGGATCTGCCCCGCGGCGCCGGACAGTTGCTGGATGGTCGCCGAGAGCTGCTCCGCCGCGGACCCGATCTCTTCGGCGGTCCTCGCCGTGCTGTGGCCGGCCCGCAGATCCTCCGCAATCGCGGCAAGCGACTGGGCCGTGCGCTGGCTCTGGTCAAGCGACTCGCTCTGCTGCCCGACGGCCTGGAGCGCTTCCGTGGCGGCCGCCGATTGTTCCTCGGCCGCGCTGGCGATCTGCTCGGAGCCGCTTTGCGCCTCGCTGGCCGCGCGCTCCGCCTCCTGGCTCGCGAGCAGGATCGCCTGGGCGGATTCCGCGAGGATCGCCATCTCCGCCCGGACCCGCGTCAGCGTCTCGGCGGCCGCCCGGCCCCGCTCGGCCTCGCTCGACGAGGTCGCGGCGGCGGTTCTGACCGCATCCGCGACCTCCCGGACTTCGGAGGCGACCTCGTCGGACAGCGCCGCAACCTCACGGGCGCTTCGCTCGGCCGTCTCCGCCAGGGCCCTGACCTCCTCCGCGACCACCGCAAAGCCTCGCCCGTGCTCACCGGCACGCGCCGCCTCGATCGCGGCGTTGAGGGCCAGCAGGTTTGTCTGATCCGCCGTGTAGCTGACGCTGCCCGTGACCTCGCCGATGCTCGCGGCCTGTCGCACCAGTTCCTCGATGATGGCTACGGAGGCAGTCTGCCGTTCCGCGTTGCCGATGATCGCAAGCGCCGAGCCTGTGACCCGTCCCGCAGCGTCGGCGAGCATGGCCTGGGCAGCCGCCGTCCGTTCGCCGGAGCTCTGGGCGCGAGCCCGCGCATCACCCAGCGTCGCCACGATGGTCGTGACCGCTGCAAGCGATTGCTGCGAGGCGCCGGCCGCCTCCTCCGCCCCGGCCGCGATTTGCTCCATGGCGCGTCGCAGCTCTTCGGCTGCCGCCGCGGCTTCGGCGATCCCGGCCGCGAGCTCTTCGGTGGCAGCCGCCACGCGCTCCGCCGCCTGTTGCTGTCGGCCGCGGCCTCGGCCTCGAGGCGCTCTCGCCGGGGCTGAACGGAGGGTCGCCGGCGCGGCCTGAGGCTCCTGGACGGGCGTGGCCTCGGGCGCCGTGAGGCTCGACCGTTTCACCAACGCCATGTCCGGCTCTCGTCCTGTGTCGGAATCGGGCGCGAGCTTATCCAGAGCCCCTAAGGCTTCTCACCTGGAGACTCGGAACCGGTCAAGCAGATCGGAGAGCGCGGGTCGCTCGCGGCCGACTATTTCGCGATCACGTACGCCGTCTCGGACTTGATACGCTCCATCGCGAACCGCGACGTGACGCTCTTCAGGCTCACGGTCGAGATCAGCCGCTTATAGAAGCCGTCATAGGACGCCATGTCGGCGACGACGACGCGCAGCATGTAATCGACGTCACCCGCCATCCGGTAGAACTCCATGACCTCGGGCATGGCGGCGACCTTCTCGGCGAAGCTCGAGAGCCATCCCTCCGAATGGTCCGGCGCCTGGATCGACACGAAGACCGTGATGCCGAGGCCGATCTTCTCGGGGTTCACGAGGGCGACGCGCTTCTCGATGACGCCGGTCTGCTCGAGCTTGCGGATCCGCTTCCAGCACGGCGTCTGCGACAGCCCGACCTTGTCGGCGATCGTCGCGATCGGGACATTCGCATCCGCCTGCAGGATGCGCAGGATGTCACGATCGATGCGGTCCATGGGCCTCGTCCACTGGGCGAGAACGTCTGTTCGTCGCAGCGCCGCGATGTAGCCGGCCGAGCGCGGGTCGGCAAGAACGCGTTCTTTCTGAAGAACTCGTCCGGAGAGAATATCCTTCTCCCCCTATGCTCCTGACGCCTCACGCCGGGTCATGTCGACTCGACCATCCATCCGGTCTGACGAACGCGACGGGGCTCTGCTCGTGTAACGGATCGCGAGTCCGGCAGGCGAAGCGGCCGCGAGGGCGCCTGCGCTACCGTCCAGAGGCACTTCTTCTCCTGACAGCGTCTTCCGTAGTCAAGACGCGCCCGTCGATGCCCAACAATGCCAGATTGTGCTCGTTGACTTCAGGTCGCCTGGACCGAACATTTGACCTCATGGTGCCGGCGGATCGATGACGGATGAATAAGCGGCGAATTGTATCGAAGAACACGCCTGCCGGAAGCGCGGATAGTGCCCGCAATCTGGCAGTCGGGGCGGGATCGGTCGTCCTATGACCGTGCCTCGTCTTGTCGGAATTGGCGGGAACACGCGTCGCCCCTCCAAGACCCGCGCGCTCGTCGAGCAGATCGGACGCGAGGTCGTGCGTCAGCAGCCTATGCGCTTCGAAATGCACGATCTCGTCGATGCCGGTCCCGGGCTCGGCGCCTTCGCGCGTGAAGACTTGCCGAGCCGGGCGGAAGCGATCCTTCAGGCCATCGAAGGCGCCGATGCCTTGATCGTCGGCTCGCCCGTCTACAAGGGCTCGTATTCCGGCCTGTTCAAGCACCTGTTCGACTTCGTCGATGCCGGAGCCCTCGCCGGCGTGCCTGTGGTGCTGGCCGCGACCGGCGGCGGCCGGCGCCATGCTCTCGTCGTCGAACACCAACTTCGCCCGCTCTTCGGGTTTTTCTCAGCGCTGACGCTCCCGACCTCGGTCTATGCCAGCGACGAGGATTTTCAGGATGGCGAACTGACGGATCCCGTGACGCTGGCGCGCATCCGGGAGGCCGCCGCCGAAGTGTCCCGCTTCGCACGTCCGGCTTCCCGCCAGCCCGTCCTCACCCGCGTCGCCTGAAAGCCCCCGCCATGATCACCCGACGCACAGCGCTCGCCGGCCTCCTCGCCTCGCCGGCCGTCGTGACCGCTGCCCAAGCGGCAGATCCCGTCCCGTCCGAGTTCCGCATCGGTTATCAGAAGAGCGGCGTGCTCGTGGTGGCGCGCCAGCAGGGCACGATCGAGGCGCGGCTGAAGACGCTCGGCGTGTCGAGCGTCAAATGGGTCGAGTTCCAGTACGGGCCGCCGCTCATGGAGGCGCTCGGGCTCGGGTCGATCGATTTCGGCGCCGTCGGCGACACGCCGCCCGTCTTCGCCCAGGTCGCCGGCGCGAAGGTCGTCTACGCGGCCGCAACGCCTGCCTCGCAATCGGCCATCCTCGTTGCGCAGGACAGTCCGATTCGGACGCTGGCCGACCTGAAGGGCAGGCGGCTCGCCTTCGCCCGTGGCTCGAGCTCGCACAACTTCGTCGTCCAGGCGCTCGCCAAGGCCGGTCTTGCCCCGGCCGACGTGCAGCAGACCTACCTGAGCCCAGCCGACGCGGTCGCGGCATTCGCGCGCGGCAGCGTCGATGCCTGGGCGGTCTGGGACCCGTATTTCGCCATCGCCGAGAAGCGCCATAACGCGCGCATCCTGACGACCACCAAGGGTGTGCTCGACAGCTACTCGTTCTACCTCGCCAACCGCGATTTCGCCTCCAGGCATCCGGCCGTGCTGAAGGCGGCGGTCGATGCGCTCGGCGAGACCGTCGCCTGGTCCGCGAAGAACCGGGACCAGCTCGCGACCGCGATCTCCGAGGTGACGGGCGTCGATCTCGACATCCAGAAATTCGCGGTCGACCGGCTCGAGATCAGCATCGGGCCGATCACCGAACCGATCGTGCAGAGCCAGCAGACGATCGCCGACACGTTCCACAGGCTCGGCATCGTGCCGCGGCAGGTGAACGTGCGCGACATCGTCTGGACGGCGCCGCAGAGCTGATTGCCGGACGAGGAGAGCACCATGGCAGCCATGAACCGCCGCGCGACCTTCGCCTTGGGCCTCGCCCTGGCCGGGCTCTTCGCACAGCCGCTCCTCGCGCAGGATGCGCCGAAGGAGCTGCGCATCGGCTACCAGAAGGCCGGGCTGCCGGTCATCGCCAGGCAGCAGGCGTCGATTGAGAAGCGCCTCGCCGCCCAAGGCACGAACGTGCGCTGGGTCGAGTTCACGGCCGGTCCGCCGCTGCTCGAAGCGATGAATGTCGGCTCTGTCGATCTCGGCTGGACGGGCGATGCGCCGCCGATCTTCGCCCAGGCGGCGGGAGCATCCATCGTCTACGTGGCGGCGCTGCCGTCGAACGGTGCCGGGGAAGCGGTGATCGTCAAGAAGGATTCGCCGATCCGCACGCTCGCCGACCTGAAGGGCAAGAAGGTCGGCTTCACCAAGGGCTCGAGCGCGCACAACCTGACTGTCGTCGCCCTCGAGCGCGGCGGCGTCGCCTATTCCGACATCACGCCGATCTACCTGAGCCCGGCGGATGCCGCCGCGGCCTTCGCGCGCGATTCCATCGATGCCTGGACGATCTGGGATCCCTTCCTGGCGATCGCGCAGGGCCGGCACGAGCCGCGGCTGCTCGTGACGTCCAAGGAGGCGTTGAAGGTCAACACCTTCTTCCTGGCGAACAAGGGTTTCGCGGCGAAGAACGGAGCGAGCATCGACCTCGTCCTCGCCGGCCTCGGCGAGGCGGCGAAATGGGCCGACGTGAACCGCCCGGCGGTCGCGCAGGCGCTGCACGAGGTAACTGGTGTCGAACTCGCGGCACAGACACTCGCGGCCGACCGGACGGAATTCGCGATCCTGCCGATCACGGCCGAGATCATCGCCAACCAGCAGGAAACGGCCGACCGTTTCCACAAGCTCGGGCTCATCCCGCGCGCCATCACGGTGCGCGACGCCGTCTGGACGCGGCCGCAGAGCTGAGCGGGCGCGCCACCTCGAACCTTCCGACAGGAGTCCCATCATGAGCGTAACCGCTTTCCGGCGCGAAGGCGCCGACCCCATCAGCTTCTTCTGGTTCATCCCGACGCACGGGGACGGCTCCTATCTCGGGTCCGAGCGGCAGCAGCGGCCGGCCGAGTTCCCGTATTTCAAGCAGATCGCGCAGGCCGTGGATCAGCTCGGCTACGAGGGCGTGCTGCTGCCGACGGGCCAGAGCTGCGAGGATTCCTGGATCACGGCGACCGGGCTCGCGACCGTGACCGAGCGGCTGAAGTTCCTGGTCGCGCTCCGGCCCGGCGTGGTCTCGCCGTCCTTCGCGGCGCGGCAGACGGCGGCCCTCGACCGGCTGTCCAACGGACGGCTTCTCCTCAACGTCGTCGTGGGCGGCAACCCGGTCGAACTCGCCGGGGACGGCGTGTTCCTGCCGCATGACGAGCGCTACGGGCAGGCGGACGAATTCCTGACGATCTGGCGCCGTCTCCTCTCCGGCGAGAACGTCGATTTCGACGGCAAGTACTACCGCATCCAGGGCGGCCGCATCGATTTCCCGCCCGTGCAGGCGCCCCATCCGCCGCTCTGGTTCGGCGGCTCCTCCGATGCCGGCCAGGAGATCGCGGCCGAGCATGTCGACACCTACCTGACCTGGGGCGAGCCCGTCGCGGGCGTCGCCGAGAAGGTCGAGCGCGCGCGCCAGAAGGCGGCTTCCCGCGGCCGCAAGCTTCGCTTCGGCATCCGGCTCCACTTCATCGTGCGCGAGACCGAGGACGAGGCCTGGGCCGCCGCCGACAAGATTATCAGCCGCGTCAGCGATGCGCAGATCGAGGCGTCGCAGAAGCGCTTCGCCGAGCAGATGGATTCCGTCGGGCAGAAGCGGATGGCGGAGCTGCATGGCGGCCGTCGCGACAAGCTGCTGGTCGGGCCGAACCTCTGGGCCGGCGTCGGCCTCGTGCGGACAGGTGCAGGAACGGCGCTCGTCGGGACGCCGGAGCAGATCGCCGAGCGCCTGCGCGAGTATCAGGCGGTCGGCATCGATACCGTCATCGGCTCCGGCTACCCGCATCTCGAGGAGGCGTACCGCGTCGCCGAGCTTCTCTTCCCGGCACTCGGAATCCAGAACCGGCAGAGCCGGCTCGGCCACGCGGTCGCGAACGAGTTCACGGTCGGCCAGCACGGCAACACGAGGCTCGCTGCCGCATCATGACTCGTACGAAGACCCTTATACCGGAGGGCGCGA
>CAXUKK010000067.1:0-9716 GCA_964251455.1 uncultured Enterovirga sp. | reverse complement strand
TAGGTGTCGTTCGACGACTGGCTCATGTTGACGTGGTCGTTGGGATGAACGGGCTTCTTCGAGCCCTGCTCGCCGCCCAGCATCTCGATCGCGCGGTTCGAGATCACCTCGTTCGCGTTCATGTTGGACTGCGTGCCCGAGCCCGTCTGCCAGACGACGAGCGGGAAATGATCGTCGAGCTTGCCCTCGATCACCTCCTGGGCGGCCTTCACGACGGTCTCGCCGACGGACCGGTCCAGGCGGCCTAGGTCCATGTTCGCCTCGGCGGCGGCCCGCTTGATGATGCCGAGCGCCCGCACGACCGCCTTAGGCTGCTTCTCCCAACCGATCTTGAAGTTCTGGATCGAGCGCTGCGTCTGCGCTCCCCAATAGCGATCCGCCTGGACCTGGACCGGACCGAACGTGTCGGTCTCCGTGCGGGTCGCTTGGGCGCGTGTCTCTCGGACAGGTGACATCATGGCCTCTTCTGATCGCCGGGCTTGAGCCTACATTGCAGCGGATGCAGGCCGCTTCATCCTCCACACCGCGCCCGGACGCAATGGAGTCCGGAACGCGGCTCTTCCGGCCGCCAGCCCCACGCCCTCTGCGACGCCCGCCCGACCTGTTCGCCTTCCTGAAGGCAGCGCGCACCAATCCTTTGACCAGCTGGACGGAGGAGCATTTCGAGCGGCCGATCCTCGCCGCGCAGGGCGTGCTCGGCCGAGTCACGGTCCTGAGCAACCCCGCCGCCATCCGGCATGTGCTCGTCGACAATGCGAAGAATTACCGGAAGGACGACCTGCAACGGCGCGTCCTGGCGCCAGGGCTTGCCGACGGCCTGCTGACGGCGGAGGGCGACGAATGGCGCGCTCAAAGACGAGCGCTGGCGCCGCTCTTCTCGCCTCGCCATGTCGGCGGTTTCGCCCGCGCCATGGACGACGCGGCCTTGCGCCTGATGCGCCGGCTGCAGCGCCGCGGCGATGGCCGGACCATCGACGTGGCGCTTGAGATGACCCGCGTAACGCTCGACGTTCTCGAGCGCACCATCTTCACGCACGGCGTCTCTCGCGACCCGGATGCGCTCGGCCGCGCGATCACCCGCTATTTCGACGCGATCGGGCCGGTCGACCCGCTCGACGTCTTCGGTCTGCCGGACTGGCTGCCACGGATCGGGCGCATCAAGGCTCGACCGGCCCTGCGCTTCTTCGACGAGATCGTCACGGAACTCATGGCTGCCCGCAAGGCACTCCTCGCCGCCGGCGCCCCGGCTCCAGAGGACCTGCTCACGCTCCTGCTGAAAGCGACGGATCCGGAGACCGGACAGGGTCTGACCGACCTGGAGGTCCGAGCCAACATCGTAACCTTCATCGGGGCGGGTCACGAGACGACCGCGAACGCTCTCTCGTGGTCGCTCTACCTGCTGTCCCAAGCGCCCGAAATCCGGGCCCGCGTCGAACGTGAGGTCGCCGAGGCGCTAGCGGCCAGCCCGGGGGATCCGCCAGCGCTCGACAGACTCACTCTGACCCGTGCCGTGGTCGACGAGGCCATGCGCCTCTATCCACCCGTTCCGTTCATGAGCCGCGCTGCCATCGACGAGGACCGGATCGGCGCGATGAAGATCCCGGGGGGCTCGCTGGTGATGATCGCGCCTTACGTCCTGCACCGGCACCGAACCCTCTGGGCGGATCCGGACAGCTTCGATCCGGACCGCTTCATGCCGGGACGGAAGGAGACGATCGACCGCTATGCGTACCTGCCGTTCGGAGCCGGACCACGGGTGTGCATCGGGGCGTCGTTCTCGGTGCAGGAGACGGTGATCGTGCTCGCCCGCTTCGTCGATGCTCTGCGGTTCGATCTCGTGGACGGGCACCGCGTCGTCCCGGTGCAGCGGGTCACGCTGCGTCCGGGCGGCGGCCTGCCGATGCGAATCAGCGCGAGAGACTGAGCGTCAGCTCTTCTTGCGGAACGAATCGAGGCTGACCACCTCAGCGCTGCCGACGCTCTCGGATGGCTTCTCGGCCGGCTTCTTGACCGCAGCCTTCTCCCGGCTGCCGTCCTTCTCTGCGGACGCCGACTTGCGGCCCGGAAGTTTTGGCACGGCGCTTTTCGGACCCGCCGATTTCGGTGCGCCGAGCGGGATCGGCTGAGCGCCGGTGCCCTCGGGCTGTTCCGGCTCTTCGGCTGCAACTTCCGCGTTCTCGCTCGTCTCGAACTTCAGCCCGAACTGCACTGAGGGATCGAAGAACCCGCTCAACGCATCGAACGGAACCCGCAAGCGCTCCGCGATGCCGGAGAAGGACAATCCGACTTCGAAGGCCTGTTCGTTGATCGTCAGGCTGTCGAACTGATGTTGCAGGACGATTGTCATGTCCTGCGGATACTTCTCGCGAAGGCGTTGCGAGAGCCGGACGCCGGCGTGCTCGGTCCGGAACGACACGTAGAAATGATGATCGCCCGGGAGGCCGTCCCGCGCCGCGTCCCCCAGGACCCGCCGCACGACGCCCTTGAGCGCTTCCTGTACGAGAAGGTCGTACCGGATGAGATCCGTCGACATGACTGTCCTGAACCGTTGCCCGCCTAGACGAGAACCACTTGCATGAGTTGCCCAGCGGGTGCGAGTCCCGTCAAGTGTCTGGACGGCACAGTGCTTCGGAATGCCGGGCGGAACGCAGGATAAAGCCACGCGGGTCTGCGGCTTGCAGCCGCGGCGCGTGAATCTCGGGGGATGCCACTCGGGCACGCAGCCCAATGGGTTGAACCGGCTACAGAAGCTTCCGATAAGCCCGAAGGGGAGTCTCGAGATGCGGGCCTATCACGATCTTTTGCAGCGCATCCTGTCGGATGGTGTCCGCAAGGCAGACCGGACCGGGACCGGCACCTTGTCCGTTTTCGGGCACCAGATGCGATTCGATCTCGCCCGTGGCTTTCCACTCGTCACGACCAAGCGCGTGCACCTGAAGTCGATCGTGCACGAGCTAATCTGGTTCCTGCAAGGCGACACGAATGTCGGCTACCTCAAGGACAACGGCGTCACGATCTGGGACGAGTGGGCGGACCAGAACGGCGACCTCGGGCCGGTCTACGGGAAGCAATGGCGCTCCTGGGAGGGATCCGATGGCCGCGTCGTCGACCAGATCGCCTGGGTGGAGGCGGAGATCCGACGCAACCCCGATTCGCGCCGCCTCGTCGTATCGGCCTGGAATCCGGCCGATCTCGACCGCATGGCGCTCGCGCCCTGCCATTGCCTGTTCCAGTTCTACGTCGCGGAGGGCCGGCTCTCGTGCCAGCTGTACCAGCGCTCAGCCGACGTGTTCCTGGGCGTGCCGTTCAACATCGCCTCCTACGCGCTGCTCACGCACATGATGGCGCAGGCGACAGGCCTGGGCGTAGGCGACTTCGTCCATTCCTTCGGGGACGCGCATCTGTACTCGAACCATCTGGATCAGGCGCAGCTCCAGCTCGAGCGCGAGCCGCGTGCCCTTCCTCGCTTGAAGCTGAACCCCTCGGTGCGCTCGATCTTCGACTTCACCTACGCGGACATCTCCGTCGAGGATTATGCACCAGCCCCAGCGATTCGGGCGCCGGTCGCGGTCTGACCGTCCGATGGCGCTTGCGATCCGACCTGCCGTCGCTGCCGACGGCCCCCTCATCCTGAGCTTTATCCGCGAGCTCGCGGAATATGAACGCCTGCTGCACGAAGTCGATGCGACCTCGGCGATGATCGAGGTGGCCCTGTTCGGCCCGCATCCGCGCATCTTCTGCGACATTGCTGAATGGGCGGGCGAGCCGGCCGGCTTCGCGCTCTGGTACTACACATTCTCCACCTTCCAGGGGCGCCACGGCATCTATCTCGAGGATCTCTTCGTGCGCCCGGCCTACCGCGGCCGCGGGCTCGGCAAGGCGTTGTTGGAGCGTCTCGCCGCGAGGACGCGAGATGAGAAACTCGGCCGGCTCGAATGGTCCGTGCTCGACTGGAACGAGCCCTCGATCGCTTTCTACCGCTCCCTCGGAGCCGAGCCGGTCGCCGGCTGGACCCGGTATCGGCTAGCGGGCGAGCCGCTTCGGGCACTCGGGACCGACGCTTGACGGAGGTTCCGCTCACCATCGTGGTTGCGATCGCGGAGAACGGCGTCATCGGGCGCGACAACGATCTTCCCTGGCGCCTCAAGACCGATCTCATGCGGTTCAAGCGACTGACGATGGGCAAACCGCTTATCATGGGGCGGCGAAACTGGGATTCGATCGGTCGCCCCCTGCCCGGACGGCGCTCGATCGTTCTAACCCGAAATGGCGCTTTTCGCCCCGCCGGTGCAGCCGTCGCTCATTCCTGGGGCGAAGCGAAGGCGCTGGCTGCAGACGCTGCGCGCGAGATGGGGGCCAACGAAATCATTGTCGCGGGCGGAGCCGAGATCTATCGGCTGTCCCTGCCCGAGACGAAGACGCTTCGGCTCACACGAGTCCATGTCGCCGCGGCCGGAGATTTGGTGTTCCCGCCTCTCAACCTCGCATCCTTCCGCGAGACGTTCCGCGAAGAGCATCCGGCTGGGCCGGATGACGAGCATTGCTTCACGTTCCTCGACCTTGAGCGGGTTCGACCGGGCTCCCAAGCTTAACCGCGTTTCGCCGCATGCCGTTGACGGGACGGGTTTTCGCTCCCACCTGCGTCGCTTGACTGTTAGAGCAGCCACAAAGACAAACGCGCGGGCCTTCCGGTCCCGACAGCGTGCAGAAGGGAACGGTTTCACGTAATGCCCTGGAGCAATCAGAGCGGCGGCGGTGGCGGCGGCGGCCCGTGGGGTCAACGCGGCGGGCCCGGCGGCGGCGGCCCATGGGGCTCAGGTCCGTCCGGTGGCAGCGGCGGCGGCAATCGCCCGCCGGATCTCGAGGATATCATCCGACGTGGCCAGGACAGACTGAGGGGCTTCATCCCGGGCGGCGGCGGGCAGATCGGGGGCCGAGGCATCGGCCTCATTGCACTCCTGGCACTCTGCATCTGGGCCCTCACCGGCATCTACACGGTGCGTCCGGACGAGGTCGGCGTGAACCTTCGCTTCGGCAGCTTCGTCGGGCTCAGCCGGGAGGGCTTGAGCTACAATCTCCCCTACCCGATCGGATCCTACACCAAGCCGAACGTCACGGCCCTGCGCACGATCGAGATCGGCGCTCGCGCAGTCGACACGGCGGCCCGACGCGGACCGGCCCGCGTTGGCGGCAACGACGAAAGCCTGATGCTGACGGGTGACGAGAACATCGTCGACATCGACTTCACCCTGCAGTGGCAGGTCGACAGCGCCAAGGTGACGGATTTCGTCTTCAACCTTCAGAATCCGGACGGCACCGTCCGCGTCGTCGCCGAGAGCGCGATGCGCGAGGTGGTAGGCCGACGGAATATCCAGAACATCCTCACCACGGATCGGGCCGCGATTGAGGCCGAGGTGCTGCGGCTCGCCCAGAGTGTCCTGAACCAATACGGGGCTGGCGTGACGGTCATCCGGGTGAACCTGCAGAAGGTCGACCCTCCGTCCCAGGTCATCGACGCTTTCCGCGACGTCCAGGCCGCGCGCCAGGATCAGGACCGGCTTCGTAACGAGGCCGAGACTTACGCGAGCCGCGTCGTTCCGGAAGCGCGCGGTGAGGCGACCCGCATCATCCAGGGTTCAGAGGCTTATCGCGAGCGGTCCATCGCTGAGGCGAATGGTCAGGCTTCGCGCTTCTCCCAGGTCTACGACGAGTACCGCAAAGCGCCCGACGTGATCCGCGAACGCATCTTTCTCGAGACAATGGAGCGCGTTCTGAGCGGGACCGACAAGATCATTCTCGACCAGAACGGCAACCAGGGCGTCGTGCCCTATCTGCCCCTCGGCGAACTCGGACGACGTTCTTCCACCACGAGCGGCAGCCAGGGCTCTCAACCCTCGGGATCCGTCATTCAGCCGGGAGCCAGCCGATGAGCGCGACCGTGAGAACCGGACTTATCGCGCTTGCGGCAGTTGTCGCAGTCGTGATCGTCGCCTCGATGTTCGTCGTCCAGCAGACCCAGACGGCGCTCGTGCTTCGGTTCGGGGCCGTGCAGCAGGTTAGCTCACCCGGGGCGGGCCTGCCCTCAGG
The DNA here is from genome assembly GCA_964251455.1 of uncultured Enterovirga sp. Classification (GTDB taxonomy): domain Bacteria; phylum Pseudomonadota; class Alphaproteobacteria; order Rhizobiales; family Beijerinckiaceae; genus Enterovirga. The sequence goes on along the minus strand of CAXUKK010000067.1, from coordinate 3,629 downwards.
CTTGGCGCCCGGGCTGCATTTCAAGGTGCCCCTGGTCGACAACGTCGTGTATTTCGACCGGCGCGTCCTCGATCTCGACCTCCCGGTGCAGGAGGTCATCGCGTCCGACCAGAAACGTCTCGTCGTCGACTCGTTTGCGCGCTATCGGATCCTCGATCCGCTGCGCTTCTACCAGGCTGTCAGCAGCATTCCTGCGGCGAACAACCGGCTCGGTTCGATCATCAACTCGACCGTTCGGAGCGTGCTCGGCGACCAGACCTTCGAGGCTGTCGTCCGCAGCGAGCGCCAGGTGCTGATGAAGAAGATTTCGGACGAGGTGAACTCCGCCGCGCGCGGCATCGGCGTCGAGATCGTCGACGTCCGTCTGCGCCGTGTGGATCTGCCGGAGCAGAACAGTCAGGCCGTGTTCCAGCGCATGCAGACAGAGCGCCAGCGCGAAGCGACGGACCTGCGGGCCCAGGGCAGCCAGGCTGCGCAAGGCATCCGGGCACGCGCCGACCGTGACGTGACGGTGATCCTCGCTAATGCCCAGCGTCGCGCAGAGGAACTGCGCGGTAACGGCGATGCCGAGCGGAACCGGATCCTAGCGGAATCCTACGGCAAGGACCCCGGCTTCTTCTCCTTCTTCCGGTCCATGCAGGCCTACGAGGCCGGTCTTCGGTCGGGTGACACACGCATGGTGCTTTCCCCGAACTCGGACTTCTTCCGCTTCTTCAACGACCCGAACGGCCGCAACAGCGGCAGCGCAGGTCAGGCCACGACAAGCCAGCCATCCCGTCCCTGAGGGCCGGGATGAGGGATCTGATCGTCGCTCTGGGTCTCGCGCTTGCCATTGAAGGCATCCTGCTCGCCTCCTTCCCGGATGCCATGAAACGCGCCATGATGGATGCGGCGGGCTCACCACGCGACCGCATGCGGCTCGTTGGGGTCGCGTCGGCGGTGATCGGGGTGTTTGCCGTTTGGGCGGCGCGACGGCTCGCCTCATGAGCCGACGGGCTGTCTCGCGCGTATGACGTCCAAGACATGCGCCGGCTCTGCCGGCGCAAATCGAGAGGATGACCATGGTTTGGGCCGTTGAGACGCCGCGGGTGAGCAGGTCTGCCTGGCGAGCCGGTTTCGGGACTGGCCGCGGGCGGGCTGCCGCCCTTGCCATCGTGGCAGGTCTGAGCTTTGCGGCCCCGATCCCCGCTCTGGCGAAGGGTCCGGAATCGCTCGCGGACCTCGCTGCGCAGGTCACGGACGCAGTGGTGAACATCTCCGCCTCGACGACGGTCGAAACGCGGAACCGCACGATGCCGCAGCTTCCGCCCGGCACCCCGTTCGAGGACCTCTTCGAAGAGTTCTTCAATCGCCGCGGTCAGGGCAATCGCGGTGGCGGCGGTGGGGGCGAGGAGAACAACGCGCCGCGCCAGCGTCGATCAAGCTCGCTCGGATCCGGCTTCGTCATCGACGGCTCCGGCATCGTGATCACCAACAATCACGTCATCGGCGACGCGAACGAGATCTTCGTCGGCTTCAACGACGGCACGAAGCTCAAGGCGGAGATCATCGGCAAGGATTCGAAGATCGATCTCGCGGTCCTGCGGGTGAAATCTGACAAGCCGCTGAAGGCCGTTCCGTTCGGAGATTCGGAGGCCATGCGGCCCGGCGATTGGGTGATCGCGATCGGCAACCCGTTCGGGCTCGGCGGCTCAGTCTCGGCTGGCATCGTGTCGGCCCGGGGCCGAAACATCGAGTCCGGACCCTACGACAACTACATCCAGACCGACGCCGCCATCAACAAGGGCAATTCCGGCGGTCCGCTGTTCAACATGAACGGCGAGGTGATCGGCATCAACACGGCAATCCTGTCGCCGACGGGCGGCTCGGTCGGTATCGGCTTCGCCGTGCCATCGGCCAACGCCCTGCCGATCGTAAACCAGCTGCGCGAATTCGGAGAAACGCGTCGCGGCTGGTTGGGCGTCCGGATCCAGAACGTGGACGAGTCGACGGCGGAGGCGCTTGGTCTTGGCGGTGCCCGCGGTGCGCTGATCGCCGGCGTGGATGACAAGGGGCCGGCGAAACCCGCGGGACTCGATGTCGGTGACGTAATCACCAAGTTCGATGGCCGAGACGTCAAGGAATCGCGCGACCTGCCCCGCATTGTTGCGTCGACTCCGGTCGGCAAGGCGGTGGACGTGACAGTCGTGCGCAAGGGCCAGGAACTGACCAAGCAGGTCACGCTTGGACGCCTCGAAGACGGCGAACGGGCCCAGCAGGCGGGCCTGAACCAGCAGCCGCCCGCCGAAGCGCCGTCCGCCACCCGGCGTGCGCTCGGTCTCGAGTTGTCCGGTGTGTCGGAGGAGTTGCGCCGCCGCTTCAACATCAAGGAGACGGTCAAAGGCGTCGTGGTCACGCGCGTGGATCCGAATTCCACGGCCGCCGACAAGCGCATTCAGCCGGGCGAGATCATCGTCGAGGTCGGGCAGGAGGCGGTGACGAACCCGGCCGACGTGACCCGTCGGGTCGATGCGCTCAAGAAGGAGGGTCGAAAGTCAGCCCTTCTTCTCGTGTCGAATGCTCAGGGTGAAGTTCGCTTCGTCGCGGTGACGATCGAGTAGACCCGGCGGCCCCGTTCGCTTGAACGGGGCCGATTTCAGGCCGTGATGAAGTCGGCGGCCTTGTAGCCCTGCAGATAGAGCAACGCGGTGAGGTCACCGTGCTCGATCCTGGCATGGGCGGCCGCCGCGACGGCGGGTTTCGCTCGAAACGCAACGCCGAGCCCGGCCTCGCCGAGCATCGCGAGATCATTCGCCCCGTCGCCGACCGCAAGCGTCTCGCCCCGTCGCAATCCCAACCTGGCCCGCAATTCCACGAGGGTCGCGAGCTTGGCTTCGCGACCGAGGATAGGCTCCTGTACGGACCCAAGGAGACGGCCGCCCTCGGTCATTAGCGCATTGGCGCGATCCTCGTCGAAGCCGATCCTGCGGCCGACCGGCCCTGTGAAGAAGCTGAAGCCGCCGGACACCAGACAGGTATAGGTCCCATGCGACCGCATCGTTGAGACGAGCGCAGGGCCGCCGGGCATGAGGGTAATGCGTTCTCGCAGGAGCCGGTCGACGACGTCGACCGGAAGCCCCTTCAGGAGAGCGACACGCTCGCGAAGCGCCGGCTCGAAGGCGATCTCGCCGCGCATGGCGCGTTCGGTGATCGCCGCCACCTCGGGCTTGAGGCCGACAAGATCGGCAAGTTCGTCGATGCATTCCTGCTCGATCATGGTGGAATCCATGTCGGCGAGGAACAAGCGCTTTCGTCGGCCATCCGCCGGCTGCACGACGATGTCGATCGGCTCGTTCCGCATGAGATGCCGGAGTGCAGACTCGATGTCGCCCTCGAGGCGGCCAGGAATGAGGTCGGCAGCGCGCCCGTGAGCAAGGACGCGGTGCTGAGCCCCACCCAGTACCCGTTCGGCTTCCCTCAACAGCGCCGGCGTGATGGACGGCCTGTTCGGGTCTGATATCAGCGTTGCGACGTATGTGCTGGACGCAGCCACCGAGGCCTCTTGATCGGCCCGGCCCGAGGCCTGCCCGTGGAAGCGAATGTCATCACCGATTGAAGCGGTTCTCATCGCAGGGCCGACCGCGTCAGGC
>CAXUKK010000066.1:4093-9719 GCA_964251455.1 uncultured Enterovirga sp. | reverse complement strand
CCTCGCCCAAGGGGAGAGGGCCGGGGTGAGGGGAGTGACTTCTCCGGCTAGGGCACGCCCCTCACCCTGTCCCTCTTCCCCCGGTAGAGGGGACCCGCGCTCAATCGATGGCGCGACGGCAGCGCGCCACTCGGCCCGGACATCCTCGTCCGCCTCAGCCTCATGCTCGACCGATAGCCTCGCCAGCTCACCGGCCGGGAGCAGGCGGGCGGCAGCCCAGACCGCCATGGCGCGCACGAGCGGCGATGGGTCGTCGAGCAGCCGCACGGCGTCCGAAGCCAGGCTCGGATCGCCCGAATTCCCGATCGCGATCAGCACGTTGCGCAGGATGCGCTCGTGTCCCGTGCGCTTGATCGGCGTGCCGGCGAAGAGCAGCCGGAACGCCGCATCGTCGAGCCGAGACAGGTGTCGCAGCGACAGTCCGGACAGATCCTCGCGCATGGCGAGCTTCGCATCGCGGACGCTTTCCGCAAACTTGTTCCAGGGGCAGACCGCCAGGCAATCGTCGCAGCCGAAGACACGGTTGCCGATCGCTTCCCTGAACTCGGACGCGATGTGGCCTTGATGCTCGATCGTCAGGTAGGCGATGCAGCGCCGCGCATCCAGCACATACGGACGCGGGAAGGCCGCCGTCGGGCAGATGTCGAGACAGCGCGTGCAGCTTCCGCAGCGCGGCGTCTCGGGCTCGTCCGCCGGGATCTCGGCGGCTGTGAAGATCGCGCCGAGCAGCAGCCACGACCCGTGCTCGCGGGACAGGACGACGGAGTGCTTGCCGACCCAGCCGAGCCCCGAGGCCGCCGCGAGCGCCTTCTCCATCACGGGCGCGGTATCGACGAAGACCTTCGCATCTTCTCCGGCCTTCGCGGTCACGTAATTGGCGAGGTCCTTCAGGCGTCCCTTGATCACGTCGTGGTAATCGCGGCGCTTGGCGTATGTCGCGAGCGCTGCGGTCCCGCGCTCCGCGAGCGCCTGCATCGGGTCGCGTTCGGGCGCGTACGACAGCCCGAGCATGACGATCGACCGCACATCCGGCCAGAGCCCCTCCGGGGAGGCGCGGCGCTCGGGCGTCGCGGCCATCCAGTCCATGTCGGCCTGGTGGCCGGCCTGCAGCCATTCCGACAACCTTCCGCCGGCCTCCGGGATCGACCCCGGGGCCGCGACGCGGACGAGGTCGAAGCCGAGCGCCGTCGCCCGCTTGATCAGCGCCGCCTTGAGGGTCGGGCCGCTCAGAAATCCAGGTCGGCGTAGTGCGCGGCCGGTGACATGCCCGGAAGGCGGTCGACCAGGATCGACCGGAAGGCAGGGCGCGACTTCACCCTGGCGTACCAGTTCCGCGCATGCTCGTTCTCGTCCCATGGCACGTCGCCGAGGTAATCTGCGCAGGAGAGGTGGGCTGCGGCCGCAAGATCCGCATAGGTCAGCGTGTCACCGCCGAGCCAGTTCCGGGTGCCTGCCAGATACCCGATATAGCGCAGATGATAGCGCATGTTCGAACGCGCCGCGCGGATCGCTCCCGCATCCGGTGCCGCACCGCGCCCGAACCGCTTCAGCACCTTCTCCTCGAGCAGGTAGGAGGTTACCTCCTCGAAGAATTTGGCGTTGAACCATTCCGTCAGGCGGCGAACCTCGATCCGCGTCGCCTGGTCGGTCGGAAGAAGTCGCCGGCCATTGAGGGCGCCGCCGCGCGTCTCGTCGAGGTATTCCGCAATACCGGCCGCTCCCGGGACCGCGAGATCTCCGTCCCGCAGCACCGGCGTCGTTCCCGACGGGTTGAGGTGCAGGAACGCCTCCTCGCGCTCCCACGGCCGCTCCTCGGTCGTCTCCGACTCCATGCCCATCTCGGCGAGCGCGAGTCGGATGAAGCGGGAATGCGGACACAACGCGTAATGATGGAGCACGGCCATGACGTGGGAGAGATGCCTCGGAGTGAGGGGCGACTAGCCCGCTCCGTGGTTAACGCCTCGTCACCGAACGGCTGACCCGGACGCGACAGCGCGACCGAGCCGGATCGCGTTAACCGGCCGCTTACCATAACGGGACAAGCCCTGCGGGGCGGATCACCCGCGCCGAGCCCGAGATCCGATGACGTCGATCCAGCTTCTGCAATCGTTGATCCTCGGCTTCGTCGAGGGCTTCACCGAGTTCCTGCCCGTCTCCTCGACGGGACATCTCCTGCTTCTGCAGCATTTCTTCGGGCTCGACGGCGAGGCCAACAAGACGTTCGCCGTCCTCGTCCAGCTCGGCGCGATCCTGGCGATCGCCATCGCGTATTTCGGCCGGCTCCTCCGGATCGCCAAGGACCTGCCGCGCGAGCCGGCCGCCCGGCACTTCGTCATCGGGGTGCTCATCGCCTTCCTGCCGGCCGCGATCATCGGGGCGCTGCTTCACGGCTTCATCAAGGACGTGCTGTTCAACCCACTGATCGTCTGCGTTTCGCTGATCGTCGGGGGCTTCGTCCTGATGATCATCGACCAGATCGATCTCAAACCCCGCTACGCGGACGCGACGAGCTTTCCGCTGCCGATGTATCTCGGCATCGGCTTCATCCAGTGCCTTGCCATGATCCCGGGCGTCTCACGTTCGGGCGCGACCATCGTCGGCGCGATGCTGCTCGGTGCCGACAAGCGCTCGGCGGCGGAGTTCTCGTTCTTCCTCGCGATGCCGACCATGGCTGGCGCTTTCGCGTACGATCTCCTGAAGAGCTACAAGGTCCTGGCCTTCAACGACGTCGCGGCGATCGCGGTCGGCTTCATCGCGGCCTTCGCGGCCGGGCTCTTCGTCGTGAAGGCCTTCCTGGACTACATCTCGCGCCATGGCTTCACGCCCTTCGCCTGGTGGCGGATCCTGGTCGGGTCGGCCGGGCTGGCAGGGCTCCTCGTCATCGGCTGACCCGGCGCGACTTGAAGCGGGGCCCGGCCCGGCTTAAGTCCCGGGCCGTAATGCGAACGGCCGCGGGCGTGCCGGCCGAACCTCGCCCCTGCCCCGCGGAGTTCCGTCCCAGCCCCCATGCGCGCGTATCTGGATTTCGAGAAGCCCGTCGCCGAACTCGAGGCGAAGGTCGAGGAGTTGCGGGCCCTGACCGAGGGCCACGACGCCGTCGAGATCCGGGACGATGTCGGGCGGCTTGAAGCCAAGGCGGCCGCGGCGCTCAAGGAACTCTACGAGGGGCTCACGCCCTGGCAGAAGACGCTGGTTGCCCGCCATCCCGAACGGCCGCGTTTCGTCGATTATTCGCGGGAGTTGATGACGGAGTTCACGCCGCTCGCGGGCGACCGCAAGTTCGGCGAGGACGAGGCGATCCTGGCCGGGTTCGGCCGCTTCCGGGGCGAGGCGGTCGCCGTGATCGGGCAGGAGAAGGGCTCCACGACGGAGACCCGCGTCCGGCACAATTTCGGCATGGCCCGCCCGGAAGGATACCGTAAGGCCGCCCGCATCATGGAGATGGCGGACCGGTTCGGCCTGCCGGTCATCAGCTTCGTCGACACTGCTGGTGCCTATCCGGGTATCGACGCCGAGGAGCGCGGCCAGGCCGAGGCCATCGCACGCTCGACGATGGCCTGCCTCGCGCTCGGCAGCCCGAACGTGGCACTGGTGATCGGCGAGGGCGGCTCGGGCGGCGCGATCGCTGTCGCGACCGCGAACAAGGTCCTGATGCTCGAGCACTCGGTCTACAGCGTGATCTCGCCCGAGGGCGCGGCCTCCATCCTGTGGCGCGACCCGACGCGCGCGCAGGATGCCGCGACGGCCATGAAGATCACGGCCCAGGATCTCCTGCGCTTCGGCATCATCGACGAGATCGTGCCGGAGCCGACCGGCGGGGCCCACCGGGCCCGCGAAGCTGCCGTCCAGGCCGCCGGCGATGCGATCGAGCGGGCGCTGGCGAGCCTGTCCGGCCTCAGCCCGGCGGAGTTGCGCGACCACCGCGCCGCAAAGTTTCAGGCGATCGGGCGCAGCCTGGGGTAGCGGTTGATCTACCCCGCCGCGCCAATCGCGGCCGCCAGCGCGACGGTGCGGGACGCCATGTCGGCGTGCATGCGTTCCACCATGCGGCCGTCGAGCGATATGACGCCCCGGCCTTGGTTTTCCGGCCGCTCGAAGGCCGCGATGATCGCCCGTGCGGCCATGACCTCGGCGGCCGCCGGTGCAAAGACTTCGTTCGCGGGCGCGACCTGGTTGGGGTGGATCAGCGTCTTGCCATCCATCCCGAGGTCCCGGCCCTGCCCGCACTCGGCCAAGAAGCCATCCGCGTCGTTCAGGTCGTTGTAGACGCCGTCCAGCACGTCGAGGCCATGTGCCCGCGCGGCTGCGACCACGGTCGTCAGCCAGGGCAGCATCGGCCAGCGGCCGGGCACGAAGCGGACGCGCGTTTCCTTGGCAATGTCGTTGGTGCCGAGCACGAAGCAGGCGAGCCGGCCCGCCTCGTGCCGTGCCGTGCGGGCGATCTTTTCGGCGTGGAGGATACCGAGGGGCGTCTCGATCATGGCCCAGACCCGGAGCGAGTCGGGCGCTCGAGCGGTCGCGAGTACCAACTCGGCAGCCGCGATCGTGTCCGGATCGGAGACTTTCGGTATCAGCACCGCGTCGGCACCGGATTGCGCGACAGCCAGGAGATCGTCATTCGCCCAGGGCGTGCCGAGCCCGTTCATCCGGACCACAACCTCACGGCGCCCGAAACCGCCGGCCTTCACGGCCGCAACCACCTGATCGCGCGCGGCCGCTTTCGCGTCGGGCGCGACGGCGTCCTCCAGGTCGAGGATCACTGCGTCGACCGGAAGGCTGCGGGCCTTCTCGATCGCCCGGGCATTCGACCCCGGCATGTACAGCACGCTGCGTCGTGGGCGGATCGAAGCCATCGGGATCACCTCATCGGATGATCCCGTCTTAAATGGGCGGGCCGGCCGGAGAAAGCCGGCCGGCCCTGGTCGCTTTAGCGCGAAGCCTTGTAGAGCTTGGTCGCGATCTCGAACATTTCCTCGGGTGCGTAGTCCGGCGAGAAGGCGGACGGAACGCCGGTCAGGTTCTGGATCTTGCCGCCTTCCGGCATGCCTTCGACGACGGTCAGCTCGCCCTTCGGATCATCCGGCAGCGCCTGCTCGCCCTTCCCCCAGATCCCGGACATCTCGTTATAATCACTCGGGCTGAAGGTGTAGAGGCGGCGATGCGAACCTTCGTCGAGATACTTCTGGCATTCCGGGATGTTGCCGAGCGGAATGTTCGGCACCGGCAGCATCTTCTCTAGCTCGACGCCCGTGATCTTCTTGATCGCCAGCGCGTAGGCATGCGCATGGACCGAACCGCGCACCAGGAGGTAACCGCAGACCTCGCGGCCCGTGGGATCGGACAGGGTCTCGTAGACGCGCAGCTTATGAAGGCGAGCGCCGCATTCGAGGTGGAAGTTGTGCAGCAGGTCCATCACGACATTACCCGTCGTGGTGATCATGTCGTTGTTCCAGCTATGCCCGTTGCTGTTCACTGGCATGGCGCCGCCGCCGCCGGACAGGAACGCGGCCGCAAGCCGGATGTCCTTCATGTCCGCGAAGGGCGCGTCCGAGATGTCGCCGCCGTCGCCTTCGTCCTCGGCACCGGTATCCGGCCCGTTGTTCAGCATGGCGACGCCGTTCGAGAC